>JAGOVZ010000107.1:4270-8181 GCA_018060485.1 Ottowia sp.
AAAAACACGCCCAGCGCCCGTCTGACAAGCGCAAGCCGCTATCAAATCAGTGCAAGTCGCTTGTCACGCCGCCCCGTACACCCATCGCCGCGACCACGGCAGGCCGTCTGGCGCCTGGCCGGCGCGGCGGCACAGGATCTGGTAGAGCGCAATCTCGTCGTGCTCAAAGGCCCACTGGCAGCCGACCAGGTAGACGCGCCAGATGCGCCAGGTCTTCTCGTCCACCAGTTGCTTCAGGCGCTCGGTCTTGGCCTCGAAGGCGTCGCTCCAGCATTGCAGCGTGCGCGCGTAGTGGCGGCGCAGGTTCTCGATGTCGACCGCTTCCAGTCCGCCTTCCTGCAGCGTCGTCAGCACGGTGCCGATGTGCGCCAGTTCGCCATTGGGGAACACGTAGCGGTCGATGAAGTCGCCGCCGCCATAACTGGTGGCGCCGTTTTGCGGGTCGGTCGAGGTGATGCCGTGGTTCAGCGCCCAGCCGCCCGGCGCCAGCAGGTCGTGGATGATGCGGAAGTAGGCACTGAGATTCTTCAGCCCCACGTGCTCGAACATGCCGACGCTGCTGACGCGGTCGAACGGGCCTTGCACGTCGCGGTAGTCCTGCAGGCGAATTTCGACGCGGTCTTGCAGCCCGGCGGCCCGCACGCGTTCGGTCGCCAATTCAAACTGCTTTTGCGACAGCGTGATGCCGACGCAGCGGGCGCCAAACTGGCTGGCCGCGCGCAGCACCAGCGCGCCCCAGCCGCAGCCGATGTCGAGCAGCGTTTGGCCGGGCTGCAGGCGCAGCTTGGTCAGGATGTGGTCGATCTTTTTTTGCTGCGCTTCCGCCAGCGTCTCGTCGCCGTGCTCGAAATAGGCGCACGAATAAACCATCCCCGGGTCCAGCCATTCGGCATAGAACGCGTTCGACACGTCGTAGTGGTGCTGAATGGCCGCGCTGTCTTGCGCGCGCGTGTGGCTCACGGCGTCGGCCACGCGGTGCGCCATGCGGCCAAGCCAGCCGCTGCCTCCGGCCTGCTGGTGGGCATCGGCCTCGGCCAGGCGCCAGGCGACGTCGATGATGTCCTGCGCCTTGCCGTCGATGTCGACATGGCCTTCGACGTAGGCGCGGCCCAGGTGGTCAAGCGAGGGCGACAGCAGCGCGGCCACGCCGCTGGCGTCGCGCACGTCCATGGTCACGCGCGGCTGGTCAAACTGGCCCAGGGGCAGCGCGCGGCCGCCCTGCCAGCGAACCAGCAGCGGCACGTTCACGCGTTGGCGCAGGCGCTCGGCCCACGGCGACAGCGTGGCATCGGGCTGTTGGGTGGTGGTAGACAATCGCATCACTGGCGCCTCCACAGGCAAGCGGTGAGAATGAAGCCGACGGGCGCGCCAGCACGGCTTCGCGCATCGGTACCTGAAGCCCAGATTTACCACGTTTGTTTGAAATTGGCACGGTGCAGGGCGTAGGACAAACACGCGCCTTGCCGTGCGAATCGCGGAACCTCCGGCCCGCGCCACGCTCCCACCTTGTTGCCTGTTTGCCCCAATGAATGCCATGCGCCGCTTCTCCACCCCGCTGATCGCTGCGATTTTCATAGCTGCCAGCGCTTGGTGGACGTGCGCTGCGGCCCAAAACAATACTCAATCCGAGGTGGTGCGCACCGACCAGGTGCAGGCCAAGCTGCTGGCCCACGCGCCGCAGGGCGTGCCGGTGGGCCAGACGCCCGATGCTGCGGCCGGCCAACCGGTGTGGGTCGGCCTGCAGATCACGCACGCGCCCGAGTGGCACACCTACTGGAAGAACGCCGGCGATTCCGGCATGCCGACCGAGCTGCAGTGGACGCTGCCGCCCGGCGTGATGGCGGGCGACATCGCCTGGCCGCTGCCGAAAAAAATCCCCATCGGCCACCTGGCCAACTACGGCTACGAAGGCACCGTGCTGCTGCCGGTGCCGCTCATCATCACGCCCGAATACAAGCCCGGCGTGCTGGCCGACGCGCTCGACGTCAAGCTCAAGGCGACCTGGCTGGTGTGCCGCAAGGAATGCATTCCGCAGGACGGCGAATTCGCCCTCAAGATTCCTCTGCGCAGTTCCACCGCATTGAATGGCGCGGCGTTTGATGCGGCGCTGAAAAGCCAGCCTGCCGACGTGGCGGGCGCGCACCAGGTGGCGCTGAAGGACGATGGCAAGCGCCTCGCTGTGCGCGTGGCCGGCTTGCCGGCGGACGTGCGCGGCCAGCCGCTGGAGCTGTTTCCTGAATCGCCGGGCGTCGTGGTCACCGCCGCCACGCCCGCCAAGCCGGGCGAGCCGGTCGGCGCGCGCAGCTGGAGCCAGCACTGGGACGGCGACGTCTGGACGGCCGACGTGCCCGTCTCGCCCGAACGCGCCGACAGCCCCGAAAAAATGACGCTGGTGTTGGTGGCCGGCGAGCGCGGCTGGCGCGCCGAAGCGCCGGTGGCCGGCGCCTGGCCTGCGCTGGCCTTGCCGGCCGGGGTGTCGCCGGCGCTGGAAGCTGCGCTGAAGGCCAATGCCAACGCCGGTGCCAACGCGCCGCCGCCCGCCGCGCCCACTGCCGTGCCCGCCACCACCTTTGTCTGGGCGCTGCTCGGCGCACTGATCGGCGGGCTGGTGCTGAACCTGATGCCCTGCGTATTCCCCGTGCTGGCGATCAAGGTGCTGGGCTTCACGCAGCACGCGGACGACCGGCGCGCGCACCGCACCAGCGGGCTGGCCTACACCGCCGGCGTGGTGCTGTCCTTTCTCGCGCTCGGTGCGCTGATGCTGGCGCTGCGCGCGGCGGGGCAGCAACTGGGCTGGGGTTTTCAGCTGCAGTCGCCCGCCGTGGTGGCGGCGCTGACGGTGCTGTTCACGGTGATCGGGCTGAATCTGGCCGGCGTGTTCGAGTTCGGCAGCTTTCTGCCCAGCCGCTTGGCCACGCTGGAGGCGCGCAACCCGGTCGCCAATTCATTCCTGACAGGCATGCTGGCCGTGGCCGTGGCCTCGCCCTGCACGGCACCGTTCATGGGCGCGTCGCTCGGGTTGGCGGTGGGGCTGCCGGCGCTGCAGGCGCTGTTGATCTTTGCCGCCATCGGGCTTGGCATGGCGCTGCCCTATCTGGCCGCCAGCTGGTGGCCGGCGGTGGCGCGCCTGCTGCCGAAGCCCGGTGCGTGGATGGACACGTTCAGGAAGTTCATGGCCTTCCCCATGTTCGGCACCGCCGTCTGGCTGCTGTGGGTGCTGGGCCAGCAGACCGGCATCGACGGCGCCGGCGCGCTGCTGGCGCTGCTGGTGGTGCTGGCGCTGGTGCTGTGGGCGCTGGGCTTGACGGGCCGCACGCGCATCGTGCTTGCTTCATTTTCGATAGCTGCTGGCGCTTTGCTGGCCAGCGCCATCGGCCCGAATGTCATCAAAATGGCGGAAGCCGCCACGCCCGTGGCCGAAACGCCCGGCGCGCGCTGGCAGCCCTGGTCGGCCGAGCGCGTGCAGACCGCGCTGGGCGCTGGGCAGCCGGTGTTTGTCGACTTCACCGCCGCCTGGTGCGTGACCTGCCAGTACAACAAGAAAACCACGCTGGCCAGCGCCGAGGTGCTGAGCGCGATGGATGCCGCCAAGGTGCAGACCTTCCGCGCCGACTGGACGCGCCGCGACGCCGCCATCACCGCCGAGCTGCAAAAGCTCGGCCGCAACGGCGTGCCGGTCTACGTGCTGCAGGCGCCGGGTCAGGCGCCCGTGGTGTTCAGCGAGATCCTGAGCGTGACCGAGGTGAAAGACGCGCTGGGGCGGCTGTAGCCCGCTGGCTTCAGGCCAGCGTCAATTCCACCGGAATATTGCCGCGCGTCGCATTCGAGTACGGACACACCTGGTGCGCCGCGTCGACCAGCGCCTGCGCCTGGGCGCGCTCCATGCCGGGCAGGTGCACCGTCATGCGCAC
>JAGOVZ010000108.1 GCA_018060485.1 Ottowia sp.
TCAATTCCTCACCGGCTTGCCCGTGCTGAGCATGCCCATGATGCGTTCGTGCGTCTTGGGGTGGCCCAGCAGCGTGGTGAAGGCCTGGCGTTCCAGCGTCATCAGGTATTCCTCGTCCACCAGCGTGCCCGGATCAACGTCCCCACCGGTCAGCACATTGGCGATCAGGCTTGACACGTAGAAGTCGTGCTGGCTGATGAAACCGCCGTCGCGCATGTTGACCAGTTGGCCCTGAATGGTGGCCTTGCCGTCGCGGCCGGCCACGGCAAACTGGCGCTTCATGGGCGGGCGGTAGCCAGCGCGGTACATCGCCTTGGCTTCGTTGATGGCGACGTAGAGCAGCTCGTCCTTGTGCGGCACGATCACGTCGCTCCACAGCAGGTAGCCGAGCTTGCGCGAGTCGAGCGCGCTCATGCCGACCTTGGCCATAGCCGCCGCCGTGAAGCCTTCGGTCAGGAAGTGCAGCAGGTCCTTGTCGGTACTCGCCTGCGCGTTTTCGGCCGCGCGGCGGGCGATGTAGGCCAGGCCACCGGCGCCGGGCACCAGGCCCACGCCGACTTCGACCAGGCCCATGTAGCTTTCCAGGGCGGCCACGCGGCGCGATGAGTACACGGCCAGCTCGCAGCCACCGCCCAGCGCCATGCCGCGAATGGCGGAGACGACCGGTACGTTGGCGTAGCGCAGGCGCAGCATCATTTCCTGCAGCTCTTTTTCCATCGAATCGACCAGGCCCGCGCCGCCGGCCACGTAGCCGGGCAGCATGGCTTGCAGGTCGGCGCCAACGCTGAACGGGTCGTCGCCCGGCCAGATCACCAGACCCTGGTAGTCGCTCTCAGCCATCTCGACCGCCTGCGCCAGCCCTTCGCCGGCGTCGGGGCTGATGGCGCGCATCTTGGTCTTGAGGGTGGCGATGACGATTTCATCGTCGAGCGTCCAGAGGCGGATGGCGTCGTTTTCCAGCAGCGTCTTGCCGGCCGTATCGGGGCGCGGGCCGGCTTCGCCCAGCAGCAGCTCGGGGAACAGCTGGCGCTCATACACCGGCAGCACGCGACGCGGCTCGAACTTGCCCGTGGTGGGGTTCCACGAGCCCTGCTCGGTGTGCACGCCTCCGGCATCGGCAACGGGGCCTTTGAACACCCACTCCGGCAGCGGCGCTCTTGACAGCGCCTTGCCGGTGTCGATGTCTTCCTGAATCATCTTCGCGACTTGAAGCCAGCCGGCTTCTTGCCACAGCTCGAACGGCCCCTGCTTCATGCCGAAGCCCCAGCGCATCGCCAGATCGACGTCGCGCGCCGTCTCGGCAATGGTGGCCAGGTGCACGGCGGCGTAGTGGAAGCTGTTGCGCAGAATGGCCCACAGGAACTGGCCTTGCGGGCCTTCCGCGTTGCGCAGCAGCTTCAGGCGCTCGCCGGCCGGCTTCTTCAGCATGCGGCCGTAGACCTCGTCGGCCTTCGCGCCGCTGGGCACGTACTCGCCTTTTGCCAGGTCAAAGCGCAGGATGTCGCGGCCCTGCTTCTTGTAGAAACCGGCGCCCGTCTTCTGGCCCAGATTCTTCAGCTCCAGCAGCTTGGCCAGCACGGGCGGCGTACCAAAGCTGTCGTAAAACGGGTCGGTCTCGGCCGAAAGGTTGTCCTGCAGCGTCTTGATGACGTGCGCCATGGTGTCCAGGCCGACCACGTCGGCGGTTCGGAAGGTGCCACTGGACGCGCGGCCCAGACGCTTGCCGGTCAGGTCATCGACCACGTCAAAGGTCAGGCCGAATTTCTCGGCCTCCTTCATCGTCGCCAGCATGCCGGCGATGCCGATGCGGTTGGCGACGAAGTTGGGCGTGTCCTTGGCGCGCACCACGCCCTTGCCGAGCGCGGTGGTGACGAAGGCTTCGAGCTGATCGAGCACTTCGGGCTTCGTCGTCGGCGTGGCGATCAGCTCCACCAGCACCATGTAGCGCGGCGGGTTGAAGAAGTGGATGCCGCAAAAACGCGGGCGCAGCGCCTCGGGCAGTGCCTCGCTCAGCTTGGTGATCGACAGGCCCGAGGTGTTGCTGGCCAGGATGGCGTTCTTGGCTACAAAGGGCGCGATCTTGTGATACAGGTCGCTCTTCCAGTCCATGCGCTCGGCAATGGCTTCGATCACCAGATCGCAGCCTTTGAGCTTCTTCAGGTCGTCGTCGTAGTTGGCGGCTTCGATCAGCGCCGCGTCTTCGGCCACGCCCAGTGGTGCGGGCTTGAGCTTTTTCAGGTTCTCGATGGCCTTCAGCGCGATGCCGTTCTTGGGGCCTTCTTTCGCGGCCAGATCGAACAGGATCACGGGAATCTTGCAGTTGACGAGATGGGCCGCAATCTGCGCGCCCATCACGCCGGCGCCGAGCACGGCGACTTTCTTGACGTTGAATCGGGACATTCTGTGTTCCTTCACTGGACGCGGGTCCAGGTTTGCGTGCGCCCAAACGGCCCGATGGAGCCGCGCACTTCGAGCTTCTTGCCGCCGTCGATGGGCGTCAGGCGGAGCGCGTAGTCGCTGCCTTTTTCGGGGTCGAGCACGCGGCCGCCTTCCCACACGTCCTTGCCTTCGGCCTTCCTGGCGCCACGGATGATTTCAAGGCCCGTCATGGGCTTGTCCTTGCGGTCATCGGTGCATTTGTCGCAAACCGCTTTCGGGTCGGCGTCTTTCTTCAGCACCTTCTCGATGCGGCCGGTGAGCACACCGCCGCTTTCAGTGATGACGACCTGCGCCTTGGGTTCTTTCGTGCTGTCGTCGATGCTGCGCCAGGTGCCGATGGGCGTCATCTGCGCCAATGCCGCACCACTGTACGCTACCAAAACGATAGCTGCCAGCGCTTGTCCAGCAAGCGCTGAGGCCGTTTTTATCTTGAATTTCATCATGCCAGCGCCGCGTCGGTGTCCAGCAGATTCGCCACGCCCGAACGCGCGGTGCGCATCAGGCTGGCGGTTTCGGGAAACAGGCGCGCGAAGTAAAAGCGCGCAGTTTGCAGCTTGGCGGTGTAGAACGGATCGGTGCTGCCCTCGGCGATCTTCTTGAGCGCCACGCTGGCCATGCGCGCGAAGAAGTAGCCGAACACCAAGTGGCCCGCGACACGCAGGTAATCGACGCTGGCGCCGCCCACTTCGTCGGGGTTGACGAAACCCTTGAAGCCGATCTCGGTGGTGAACTTGGTCATCTGGTCGGCCAGGTAGCCGAGCGGGTTGATGAACTCGCTCATCTTCTCGTTCACGCCTTCTTCTTCCACCAGCGCGGCGATCAGCTTGCCGAATTTTTTCAGCGTCGCGCCCTGGTTGCCCAGGATCTTGCGGCCCAGCAAATCGAGCGACTGCACGGTGTTGGTGCCTTCGTAGATCATGTTGATACGCGCGTCGCGAACGTACTGCTCCACACCCGTTTCATGGATGTAGCCGTGGCCGCCGAACACCTGCATGGCGTGGTTGGTGGCGGCAAAGCCGTTGTCGGTGAGGAAGGCCTTGATGATGGGCGTGAGCAGGCCGACGATTTCGTCGCTGTCCTTGCGCACCTTTTCGTCGGGGTGGTACAGCGCCTTGTCGAGCAGCATGGCGGTGTAGATCGACATGGCGCGGCCGCCTTCGGCGTAGGCCTTGGCGGTGAGCAGCATCTTGCGCACGTCGGGGTGCACGATGATCGGGTCGGCTTCCTTGTCCTTGGCCTTGGGGCCCGACAGGCTGCGCATCTGCAGGCGCTCCTTGGCGTAGGCCAGCGCGTTCTGGTAGGCCACTTCGGTCAGGCCGAGCGACTGGTTGCCGACGCCCAAGCGGGCGGCGTTCATCATCACGAACATCGCCGGCAAGCCCTTGTTGGGCTCGCCCACCAGGGTGCCGATGGCGCCGTCCAGGCTGAGCTGCGCGGTGGCGTTGCCGTGGATGCCCATCTTGTGTTCGAGACCGGTGCAGAAGATGGGGTTGCGCTCACCCAGCGAGCCATCGTCGTTCACGTGGTACTTGGGTACCAGAAACAGGCTGATGCCCTTGCTGCCCTTGGGCGCATCGGGCAGGCGCGCCAGCACCAGGTGCAGGATGTTGGGCGCCATGTCGTGCTCGCCGGCTGAGATGAAGATCTTGTTGCCGGTGACACGATAGGTGCCGTCGGCCTGCGGCTCGGCCTTGGTGCGCAGCAGGCCGAGATCGGTGCCGCAATGCGGCTCGGTCAGGCACATGGTGCCGGTCCATTCACCGCTGGTGAGCTTGGGCAGGTATTTCTTCTTCTGCTCGTCGGTGCCGTGGGCGTGCAGCGCTTCATACGCGCCGTGCGACAGGCCCGGGTACATGGTCCAAGCCTGGTTGGCGCCGTTCAACATCTCGTACACGCACTGGTTGGCGACAAAGGGCAGGCCCTGACCGCCGTAGTCGGGGTCGCACGAGAGCGCGGCCCAGCCGCCTTCGACGTACTTGGCGTAGGCGTCCTTGAAGCCGGTGGGCGTCTTGACTTCGTGCGTGGTCTTGTCCAGCACGCAGCCCTCGCTGTCACCGCCCAGGTTGATCGGCTGGATCACCTCGCTGGCGAACTTGCCGCCTTCTTCCAGCACGGCGTTCAGCGTGTCGGCGTCCAGATCAGCATGCTGCGGGATGCTTTTCAGCTCATCGACGACGTTGAGCACTTCGTGCATCACGAACTGCATGTCGCGCAGCGGCGGGGTGTAGGTGGGCATGGGCGATGGCTCCAGTTGGGGGCGAATGGAAAAAGCGAGGGTTGCGACTTCAGCGCGAACGCTGGCCGCGCGGTGAAGAGGTGACTGGGACGGCAGCGGCGCTGCCGTAGCGCGCCAGGATGTTGTCGAAGCCGCGGCGGGCGCGATCCACGGCGCCGGGCAGGTGCAGAAAGCGCGTCTCGTAGTGCAATGCCAGAATCAGCGCGTGAATCTCGAAGGTGACTTGTTGTGCGTCCACCTCGGTTTGCAGATGCCCTTCGGCGCTGGCCTGGGCCACGGCGCGCGCCATGGCTTCCATCCAGGCGCCGACGGCTTCGGCCAGCGCGTCGCGCACCGGGCCGGGCCGGTCGTCGAACTCGACCGCGCCGCTGATGAAGATGCAGCCTGAATCGAGCTCGGCGCCGGTGTAGCGCATCCAGTGGTCGAACAGCGCGCGCACCCGCGGCAGCCCGCGCGGCTGCTGCAGGGCCGGCTCGAACACTTCATGTTCGAAGCGCGCGTAGTACTCGCGCACCACCGAAATCTGCAACTCGTCGCGCGAGCCGAAATGGGCGAACACGCCGGATTTGCTCATGCCCATGGCCTCGGCGACGGCGCCGATGGACAGGCCTTCCAGCCCGACTTGCGCGGCCATGCGCAAGGCGGCGTCGACGATGGACGCCTTGGTCTGCTGCCCCTTGGGCAACGCGGGCGCCCTGCGCGGCGCGGCCACAACGGAATCGAGAGCGGGTACGGGATGGGCCACGGCAATCAAAAAAGAACGATCGTTCTATTTTGACCGACATGGCCCGCCACGCCAAGAGGCGCGCGCGCCGATAAACCTAGGGCTTACCCTGATCTTCCCATCAATTTGCGCGCGCCGCCGCACGGACCGCCACGACGCGCTGCCGCTGTTCACCCAGGCCGCCGATGCCCAGCGTCATCACGTCGCCCCGCCGCAGAAAGCGCGGGGCAGGCTGCCCGGCCGCGTCGCGGCGCCCCATGCCAACGCCCGGCGGCGTGCCGGTGGTCAGCACGTCGCCCGGCTCAAGGGTGATGAAGCGGCTGACGTAGCTGACGAGTTTGGCCACGCTGAAGACCATGGTGCGCGTGTGGCCGGTCTGCATGCGCTCACCGTTCAGGTCGAGCCACAGGCCCCGGCGCTGCGGATTGGGCACCTCGTCGCGCGTGACCAGCCAGGGGCGATGGGGCCAAAGGTGTCGCAGCCCTTGCCCTTGTCCCAGGTGCCCCCGCGCTCGATCTGGAATTCACGCTCGCTGACGTCGTTGACCACGCAGTAGCCAGCCACGTGCGCCAGTGCGTTCTTTTGCGCCACGTGGCGCGCGGTGGCGCCGATGACGACGCCCAACTCGACCTCCCAGTCGCTCTTCTTCGAACCCTTGGGCAGCATCACGTCGTCGTCCGGCCCCTGAATGCAGGAGATGGCCTTGGTGAAGACGACCGGCTCCTTCGGGATGGGCATGCCCGCCTCGGCCGCGTGGTCGGCGTAGTTGAGACCGATGGCGATGAACTTGCCGATGCCCGCCACCGGGCAGCCCAGGCGCGGGCGGCCGCGCACCAGCGGCAGCGCCGATGGCTTCAGGCGGCGCAGACGGGCCAGCGCGGCATCGCTCAGTTGCGCCGGGCCGATGTCGGGCACGATGGCGGACAAGTCGCGCAGCTGGCCGGCATCGTCCAGCAGGGCCGGCCTTTCCTTGCCGGGTGGGCCGCAGCGCAGCAGCTTCATGGCAACCTCCTTGAGCCGAAAATTCAGATCAAAACAGGGCTCCGGCGCTTGACAGGCAAGCGCCAGAAGCTATATATACTATAGCATTCTGGCAATGCACGCGCCCAGTTGTTCGGACGGCGCGCGCCGAAAACCCGAGCGCGCGAAGCGCTGCAAGCGGCCGGCCACGAAGGCGGTCAGCACCGAAGCCCGCACTCGCGCGTCGGCATCGGGCGTCAAGGTGGCGGGCTCGGCTGCGTCGGCCAGGGCGCCGTCGCGCAGGCTTTGGCGCAACGCGGCGTCGAGCTTGTCGAAGAACTGGTTCATGCGCTGCTGCAGGCGCTGGTGCTCGAACACCAGCGCGTCGCCCACCATGACGCGCGCCATGCCGGGGTTCTTCTCGCCGAATTGCAGCACCATGGCGACGATGCGTGCGGCGCGCGCGCGGCCAGGCGGCTCGCGCTCGCCGATCTGGTTGATGAGCCCAAAGACGCTGCTCTCGATGAAGTCGATCAGCGCCTCGAACATCTGCGCCTTGCTGGCGAAATGGCGGTACAGCGCCGCCTCGCTCACCGCCAGCCGCGCGGCGAGCGCAGCGGTGGTCACGCGCTCGGCACCCGGCTGCTGCAGCATCTCGGCCAGCACCTGCAGAATCTGCACGCGGCGCTCACCCGGTTTGGGGCGCTTGCGCGTCGCCACGGCGGGCGCCCGACCGGTGACAACCGAATCGGCAGGAGCATCAGGAGCAGATGACATGGCGAATACAAATGTTTCCAAATGATTCTCTCACAAGCATCCGCAACCGCAAGCCCCGGAGAAAGGCCACTGTCGCGCCCGCGCCGCACGACGATCAAGTGAGCGCTTGCGCCAAGCGCCTGGCGAGGTCTCCATTTGAGTCGTCGTCGAGTGGCCGCGGAGCAGGCCATGCGCGGGCGCCCGCTGCAAGGGCTTGGCCCGCCCGCTGGGCGTGTTCCCCTTCCCGCGAAGCGCAGCGTAGCGAGAGAAGGGGCAAGCGCCGTCAGGCGCTCAGGGGGATGCCCCTTCTCAATGCGAGCGAATCATGGTGCCAAACGGCACATCGCCCAGCACCTCCAGCAGCAGCGCGTGCGGCACGCGGCCATCGATGATGTGCACCGCGTTGACGCCACTCTTGGCGGCGTCGAGCGCGCCCGCGATCTTGGGCAGCATGCCGCCTGAAATGGTGCCGTCCTGCACCAGTTCGTCGATGCGCCGCGGCGTGAGTTCCGGCAGCAGCGCACCGGCCTTGTCCAGCACGCCGGGAATGTTTGTCAACATCAGCAGCTTCTCGGCCTGCAACACCGTCGCCAGCTTGGCCGCCACCACATCGGCGTTGATGTTGTAGCTCTCGTTTTGCTCGCCAAAGCCGATGGGGCTGACCACGGGGATGAACTGGTCGTCCTGCAGCGCCTTGACGACGCTCGGGTCGATCTGGTCGATGTCACCCACCTGACCGACGTCGTGCTCAACGCTCGGATCCTTGTTGTCCACCATCTTCAGCTTGCGCGCGCGGATCAGGCCGCCATCGCGCCCGGTCAGACCCACCGCCTTGCCACCCGCCTGGTTGATCAGGCCGACGATGTCCTGCTGCACCTCGCCGCCCAGCACCCATTCGACCACTTCCATGGTCTCGGCATCGGTCACGCGCATGCCCTGGATGAACTTGCCCTCCTTGCCCAGGCGCTTCAAGGCCGTCTCGATCTGCGGGCCGCCGCCGTGCACCACCACCGGGTTGATGCCCACCAGCTTGAGCAGCACCACATCGTCGGCAAA
>JAGOVZ010000109.1 GCA_018060485.1 Ottowia sp.
GTCATGGCCCACTCTTGCGACAGCATGGTCTTGGTCATGCCATGCGCAAACGTGGGGCCGGCGGCCAGCTCGGCGGCCATGGCTTGCGCTTTGACGAGCAAATCGCCGCTGTCGTGCAGCGCGTTGAAGAAGCCCCAGGCCAGTCCTTCTTGCGCCGTCATCGCGCGGCCGGTGAACAGCAACTCGCTCGCGCGCCCCTGCCCGATCACGCGCGGCAACAGCGCGCAGGCGCCCATGTCGGCGCCGGCCAAACCGACGCGGGTGAACAGGAAAGCCGTCTTGGTCTTGTCGGTTCCATAGCGCAGGTCGCAAGCGAGCGCCATCATCGCGCCCGCACCGGCACAGACGCCATCGATGGCGCCGATGACGGGCTGCGGGCAGCCGCGCATGGCTTTCACCAGATCGCCCGTCATGCGTGTGAATTCCAGCAGCTCGGGCATCGTCATTTTGGTCAGCGGGCCAATGATGTCGTGCACGTCGCCGCCCGAGCAGAAGTTGCCGCCCTCGCCCGTCACCACCACCACCTTGACGTCGGTCGCGTAGCGCAGGCCGTTGAACAAGTCGCGCAGCTCGCCATAGCTGTCGAAGGTGAGCGGGTTCTTGCGCTCGGGTCGGTTGAGGCTGACGGTGCCGACGCCGTTCGCGTCGCAGTTCCAGGCGAAGTGTTTCGCCTGGTAGGGCGCGCGGGCGTCGAACTGGGCGCGCATGGGGTTGCCCGCGCCGATGTAGTGCTTCATGCCGTCTCCTGAAAATGGTCTTTCACCTTGCCGAGCAAGGCGTGCAGGGTTTGAATGTCGCGTGCGCTCAAGGACGCGAAGGCGTCCACGATCCACGCCTCGTGCGCCTGCGCCATGGCGTTGAATTGCTGGCGGCCCTTGGGGGTCAGCCGCACCAGGTAGGCGCGCCGGTCGCCCTCGACCTCGGCGCGCTCGACCAGACCTTCGGCCTCCAGCTGGTCGGTGATGCCGGTGATGTTGCCGCCCGTCACCATCATGCGGCGCGACAGCTCGTTCATGCGCATGCCCTCGGGTTCGCGCTCGAGCTGCGCCATCAGGTCGAAGCGCGGCAGCGTGGTGCCCCACTGCTCGCGCAGATCGGTGCGCACCTGCTTTTCAATCAGCTGCGTGCAGGTGAGCAGGCGCAGCCACAGGCGCAGCTCATCGGGGTGTTCGGCGTGGGCGCGGGCTTCCAGATCCATCGCGTCACACCGTGCTGGCCGCCACGTTCGCTACCAAATCAGAAGCTGCTGGCGCTCGACTGACGGGCGCCAGCGCCGCTTTTTGCTTCGCCTGCTCGCGGTACATCTGATCGCGCCCACTCAGGTACTGGCGCGGCCACGCAATGGCCTGACTTTGCAGCTTGGCGGCTTCGTGCAGCGTCCACGCCGGGTCGGCCAGGTGCGGGCGGCCCACGGCGCACAGGTCGGCGCGGCCGGCAGCAATGATGCTGTTGGCGTGATCGGCCTCGCTGATCGCCCCGACCGCCATGGTGGCGATGCCCGCTTCGTTGCGGATGCGGTCGGCAAACGGCGTCTGGTACATGCGGCCGTACACCGGCTTGGCGGCGCGCGTGGTCTGGCCCGATGAGACATCGATCACGTCGCAGCCCGCGGCCTTGAACAGCTTGGCCATCGCCAGTGCATCGGCCGGCGTGGTGCCGCCGGGTGCCCAGTCGTGGGCGGAGATGCGCACGCTCATCGGCTTGTCTTGCGGCCAGGCGGCGCGCATGGCGCCGAACACCTCCAGCGGGTAGCGGCAGCGGTTTTCCAGCGAGCCGCCGTACTCGTCCGTGCGCTGATTGGTCAGCGGGCTGATGAAGGACGCCAGCAGGTAGCCGTGCGCGCAGTGCAGCTCCAGCCAGTCGAAGCCGGCGGCATCGGCACGGCGTGTGGCGGCCACGAAGGCATCGCGCAGCGCGTCCATGTCGGCACGCGTGAGCGATTGCGGCGTCTGGTTCTGCGCGCCATACGGCACGGCGCTGGCGGCGATCAGCGGCCAGTTGTCTTGGGCCAGCGGTTCGTCAATCGCCTCCCAGCCGAGTTGCGTCGAGCCCTTGGGCCCACTATGCCCGAGCTGGATGCCGATGGCAGCGTCGCTGCTCGCGTGCACGAAATCGACGATGCGCTTGAAGGCCGCCTGCTGCGCATCGCTCTCCAGCGCCGGGCAGCCGGGGCTGATGCGGCCGTCAAAGCCGTGGCGGTGCGTGGGCGAGGTCATCTCGACCATCACCAGCGCCGCCCCGCCGACGGCGCGTGCGCCCAGGTGCATCAGGTGCCAGTCGCCGACCACGCCGTCTTGCGCGCTGTACTGCGCCATGGGCGAGACGACGATGCGGTTCTTGAGCGTCAGCCCACGCACCGTGAAAGGGGTAAGCATGGGCGGCACCGTTGCTCCTGAAACCGCAGCTGCTCGCGCTTGCCTGACAAGCGCTGGATCCTTGTTTGACTCAAAACCAGCGGGCGCCGTCCGCGTGCGCGCAAACCAATCTTCATAGCCTTCCAGCCACGCCGCATCGCGCAGACGCAGGTTCTCGTGGCTGATGCGCTGGCTGCGCGTGAGCATGCTGTACATGAACTGCGGCGGCTCCAGCGTGTCGCAATAGCGCTCACCGCAGACCTCGAACCATTCCATCGCATTCCAGGCGGCGTTCTGCAGCTTGAGCGCCTCGACGCTGCGCGTGGCCTGGTAGTGCGTGAGCACGTCGCCAATGGTGTCGGGCGCGTCGCCCATTTCCAGAAATAAGCGCGTGAGTTCAATCGCGTCCTCGATCGCCAGCTTGGTGCCCGAGCCGATGGCGAAGTGCGCCGTGTGCACCGCATCGCCCATCAGCACAAGGTGCGCGCCGTGCTCGTTCTTCGACCACCACTGCTCGCACTTCACGCGCTGAAAGTTCAGCCAGGCCGAGCCGCGCAGGTGGCGCGCGTTGGTCATCAACGGGTAGCCGCGCAGCGTGCCGGCAAACAGCTTTTCGCAGAAGGCAATCGATTCGTCCTGCGTCGCCTTGTCGAGCCCGTGCGCCAGCCACACGTGCTCGGGGCACTCGACGATGAAGGTGGTGGTGCTTTCGTCGAACTTGTAGATGTGGGCCTGAAACCAGCCGTGCTCGGTCTTCTCGAACACGAAGGTGAAGGCGTCGTACAGGCGGTTGGTGCCGAGCCAGATGTAGCGGTTGGGGCGCACCACCAGCTCGGGCTGGAACACGTCCTGGTGCAGCGTGCGGATCTTGGAGTTGATGCCGTCGCTGGCGATGATGAGGTCGGCGCCGGGGTATTCGGCGTCCGAATTGACATCGGTCTCGAACACCAGCTTGACGCCCAGTTGCTCGCAGCGCGCCTGCAGGATGTTGAGCAGCTTCTTGCGCCCGATGCCGACAAAGCCGTGGCCGCCGGAGCGGATCACCTCGCCCTTGAAGTCCAGTTCGATGTCGTCCCAGTGGTTGAAGGCCTGCTCGATCTGGCCCGCGGTCACCGTGTCCCACTGGCGCATGTTGTCCATGGTGGCGTCGGAGAACACCACGCCCCAGCCAAAGGTGTCGTAGGGCTTGTTGCGCTCGACCACGGTGATCTCGTGCGCCGGGTTGTGCTGCTTCATCAGCAGTGCGAAGTACAGGCCAGCGGGACCGCCGCCGATGCAGACGATGTTCATGATCGAATAGTTTATATGTCAATTAAATGGCGTCAAGTGGTTTGATCAAACGCGTCGCGCTTTCGTCCGACGCACCGGGCAGGCCGGCGGCGGCACAATGGCCGCAGTGCGCGATGCACTGCGCCAGCGCGGCTGGCGCCCTGCCTAGACCGGAGAAAACGAATGCTCTACAAATTCAAATCGCCAGAAGCCGCCGACGTGATCATGCTGAAACCCTCGGCCGAGGAGATCCTGAAAATCATTGGCAAGTCGCCTGGGCCCACCGGCATCGTGACGGCCGCGCAGGCTGCGTCCGCGGTGGCGGCGCTGAAGGCCGAGATCGCCCAGCGCGAGGCGCGCGGCCAGGGCGAGGCGGCGCCCACCAACGCCGACGATGCGCGCGCACAGGCCGAGAAGGACCAGGTCGCGCACCAGGAACTGGTGTCGCTGCGCCAGCGGGCAGCGCCCTTCATCGAGCTGCTGGAGCGCAGCGCAGCGGCGGGCAAGGATGTGGTCTGGGGCGTGTGAAACGGCGCCGATCGGCCAGTCCGGTCGGCCGACCGAGTTCAACAGAACACTATCGATAACATAGCTGCTCGCGCTTATCCACCAAGCGCCAGCGGCCTATTTGACGTTAGATTGCTCTGCGGCAGCTTGCGCCGTCAGCCTGCCCACCAACACACTGCACGCCAGCCCTGGCGATGCGCCCAGCGCTTCGGCCAGCGCGTTGCAGTGGCCGATCACGCCCTCATCCAGCGTACTGCGCGCCTCGCCGATGCGGGCGCTGTCGTGGCGCACGGCGCAGGCCGCGATGCCGTGGGCTTGAAGAAACGGCAGCGCGGCCAGGCCCGCCCGATCCATGCCGACGCCAGCGTCGTTGAAGACCGCGATCAACGGCCGCGCCGCCAGCGCGTACTGCGCCGAGCTGATGCCGCCGTGCGAGCCGCTGATGGCGACGCAGCCGGCATCGTGCGGGCGCAGCTCGGTGATCGAATCGACGATGCGCAGCGGTGGTGATGTCATGGCTTGAGAAAAGCAAAAAAGCCGCGCGAGTGTGGCCACCGCGCGGCTTTTTTTGTTGCCCTTCAGGCGATCAGTCGGCGTACTGCCCCGCGGCCTTGATGACGGCGCCCCACTTGGCGACTTCGGAAGCCACGAACTTCTTGTGCTCGGCCGGGTTCACGCGCCCGTCGGTCACCACGACCGCGCCCAGGCCTTCTTCCTTCTTGATGAATTCCGGGTCCTTCAGCGCGACTTTCAGGGCGTCGTTGAGCGTCTTGACCACGGCGGCCGGCGTGCCCTTGGGCGCGTACAGGCCGTGCCAGATCGAGACGTTGAAGCCCTTCAGGCCGGCCTCGTCCAGCGTCGGCAAGTCCTTGTACACGGCCGGCGTGGTGATGCGCTTGGCGGTGCTCATGGCGTAGGCCTTGATCTTCTTGCCCTCGACCTGGCTGGTGGTGTTGGTGGTCTGGTCGCACATGATGTCGACCTGGCCGCCGATCAGGTCGGTCATGGCGGGCGCCGTGCCCTTGTACGGCACGGTGGTCATGTCGGACTTCAGCGCGTTCTGCAGCATCAGGCCGCACAGGTGCGACGCGCTGCCAAGGCCGGCGTTGGCCAGGTTGACCTTGCCCTTGTTCTGGCCGATCCAGGTGTTCAGCTCGGCCCAGGTGTTGGCGGCCATCTGCGGCTTGGCGACCACCACCATCGGCACTTCGTTGATCAGGCCGAGGTATTCAAACTCGTCGTACTTGTAGCCGGGGTTGCGGTACAGCGTGGGCGTGGTGGCCATGCCGACGTGCGTGACCAGCAGCGTGTAGCCGTCGGGCGCGGCGCGCGCGGCCTTGGCGGTGCCGATGGTGCTGCCGGCGCCGGCCGCGTTGTCGACCACGATGGTGGTGCCGTTCAGCGGCTTGCGCAGCGCTTCGGCCAAGTCGCGCGCCACCTTGTCGGTCGGGCCACCCGCGGCAAACGGCACGATCAGGGTGATGGTCTTGCCGGCGGCGGGAAAAGCCTGGGCGTGCGCGCCCACCGCCAGCACGGCGGCGCCAGCGGCGAGGGTCAGCTTGAACAGCTTGGTCATGTGAAGGAAGCTCCTTGTAACAAAATTGACAACCGAACGATGGTACCGACAGACAACGGCCCACACCATCCGGGCGTTTACCGAGCGCGTCGGGGTTTGCCCTTGCCCGAACGCAAAGCTCGGGTAAGGCGTGCCGTTTTGGCTTACTTGTAGCTGCGCGCGTCCTCGATCACCTTGCCGTCGTTGGGCAGGCTGCCGGGCGCCACCACTTCCACATCGCCACGCAGCTTGGTCACATCGCGCACCACCTCCGCCACGCGTTCGGACAAACCCTGCGCGGCGGCCGATTCGACCAGCAGCTTCATCTGGTCGTTGGCCATCTCGCCGCTGACCACCAGGCGCGCGCGGCTCACTTCGGGAAAGCGTTTGACGATCTCGGCCACCTGGCCGGGGTGCACGAACATGCCGCGAATTTTGGTGGTCTGGTCGGCGCGGCCGAGCCAGCCCTTGATGCGCGTGTTGGTGCGGCCGGTGGGGCAGGCGCCGGGCAGCACGGCGGACAGATCGCCGGTACCAAAGCGGATAAGCGGGTAGTCGGGGCCGAGCACGGTGACCACGATCTCGCCCACTTCGCCCTCGCTGACCGGATCGCCGGTGCCGGGGCGCACGATTTCGACGATCACGTTTTCGTCCAGCACCAGGCCTTCGCGCGACGCGGTTTCATACGCGATCAGGCCGACGTCGGCCGTGGCGTAGCTCTGGTAGATGGCCATGCCGCGCTCGGTGAACCAGTCGCGCAACGAGGGCGGAAACGCCTCGCCGCCGACCAGCCCCTTGGTCAGGCTGCGGATGTCCACGCCGGCCTCTTGCGCCTTCTCGACCAGGATGCGCAGAAAGCTGGGCGTACCCAGATAGGCCTGCGGCTTCAACTCGGCGATCGCCTGCAGTTGCTGCTCGGTCTGGCCCGTACCGGCGGGGAACACGGTGCAGCCCACCGCGTGCGCGCCGCTTTCCATGATGAAGGCGCCGGGCGTCATGTGGTAGCTGAAGGCGTTGTGCGCCAGGTCGCCGGCGCGAAAGCCGGCGGCGAACATGGCCCGGGCCGCGCGCCAGTAGTCGCGCCCCGTGCCCTCGGGCTCGTAGATGGGGCCCGGGCTGGCGTACAGGCGCGGCATGGCAGCGCCGTAGCGGATGGCGGAAAAACCGCCGAACGCATCGCGCCCGGCCGCGCGCGAGGCCTGCTGGCGCGCCAGCAGTTCGCTCTTGCGCGTGACGGGCAGCTGGGCCAGCGCCGCGCGCGATGTGATCGCAGCGGCATCGAAGCCCGCCAGAATCTCGCCCATCGCCGCGCTGTGCGCCTGCGCGTGCGCGATCTGCCGCGGCAGCGCGGCCATCAGCGCCGCCTCACGCTCGGCCGGCGTGCGCGTTTCGAGTGCGTCGAAGTAGTCGATCATTGCATCATCCTTGGCTTGCAATTACTCTTGATTTGATAGCTGCTTGCGCTTGATGGGCAAGCGCTGGAGGCTCATTTGATTCATATTCATCGATGAGGCTTGGGTGGCCCTCACCCCTGCCCTCTCCCAGAGGGAGAGGGGGTTCCTTGCAGACCGCCTCTTCCAGTGCACCCGCGGACGGCTCTGCCGCCCGCTGGGTGCGTCCCCCTCAGGGGGAAGGCGCGTCAGCGCCTCAGGGGGAGCGTCAAGCAAGCCAGCGCTTGCGCCGCTTGTAGCTCTTGACATCCTTGAAGCTCTTGCGTTCGCCGCCCCCGACGCCCAGGTAGAACTCCTTCACGTCCTCGTTGCTCGCCAGATCGCTCGCCCTGCCGTCCATCACCACGCGGCCGCTTTCCATGATGTAGCCGTAGTCGGCGTACTTCAGCGCCATGTTGGTGTTCTGCTCGGCCAGCAAGAAGGTGGTGCGTTCCTTGGCGTTCAAGTCCTTGACGATGTTGAACACCTCTTCGACGATCTGCGGCGCCAGGCCCATGCTGGGCTCGTCCAGCAGCACCATGTCGGGGTTGGTCATGATGGCGCGGCCAATGGCGCACATCTGCTGCTCGCCACCCGACGTGTAGGCCGCCTGCGAGGTGCGGCGCGTCTTCAGGCGCGGGAAGTAGGTGTAGACCTTCTCCAGGTTGGCGGCGATCTCGCCCTTGTCGCTGCGCGTGTAGGCGCCGGTCATCAGGTTTTCTTCGATGGTCAGGTGCGCAAAGCAGTGGCGCCCCTCCATCACCTGCACCACGCCGCGCTTGACCAGATCGGCGGGCGTCAGGTCTTCAATGCGCTCGCCCTTGTATTCGATGGTGCCCTTGGTCACTTCGCCGCGTTCGCCTTTCAGCAGGTTCGACACCGCGCGCAACGTGGTCGTCTTGCCCGCGCCGTTGCCACCCAGGATGGCGACGATGCCGCTCTTGGGCACACTGAGCGACACACCCTTGAGCACCAGGATCACGTGGTTGTAGATCACCTCGATACCGTTGACGACGAGCAGCGGCGCGCCGGTCGGCGTAGCGACGGCAGCA
>JAGOVZ010000110.1 GCA_018060485.1 Ottowia sp.
AGGATGCCGGCCACATGTTGCACCACGACCAGCCCGAGACGCTGGCGGCGCTGGTGGAATCCTTCCTCGGCACCGACTGACAGGCGCTGCCAATGTCGTGACCGCGCTGGTCCGTGCCCCGATGACCGGTCATCGACCTCGATCAGATACTATGTTTTTCATAGCTGCTCGCGCTTGTCCATCAAGCGCCGGAGGGCCGAAACGCTTTGTATTCGGCGCCATCGGTGCCGGCCGCGCGCCTAGAACTTCACGCCCATCATCGGGTCCGTCACGCCCAGCACGCGCAGCGCCACGAAGGTCAGCACGCCGGCCAGGGCGACGTAGTACACGGTCGGGATGATCGTTCGCCGCAGGATGACGCCTTCGCGCCCCAGCAGCCCCACCGTGGCCGACGCGGCCACCACGTTGTGGATGGCGATCATGTTGCCCGCCGCCGCGCCCACCGATTGCGCTGCCACCAGCGTGGCCCCGCTCACGCCCAGCGCCTGCGCCACGCTGTACTGGAACTGGCTCAGCATCAGGTTCGACACCGTGTTGCTGCCCGCAAGGAACGCCCCGAGCGCCCCCACCGCGGGCGCAAACAGCGGATAGGCACCGCCCACCGAGTCGGCCACCCAGCGCGCCATCGCAATCGGCATGCTGGCCAGGTCGGCTGCATTCACGCCCGACTGGATCATGATGCGCACCATCGGCACGGTGAACACCAGCACGAAGCCCGCGCCCACCAGCGTGCGCGCGGATTCACCGGCTGCCTTGCCGAAGTCACTCCACTTCATGCGGTGCAGTAACACGGTGATCAGGCATACCAACAGCAGGATGCCGCCCGGCAGGTATAGCGGCTGAAAGCCGCCGTTGATGCCCGTCTCGCCCAGAATGCCGCGCACCGACCACTGCACGCTGGTCACCGCCTGCTTGAGCGGCTCGATTGTGCGCGTCATCACCAGGAATAGCGCCAGCAGCACATAGGGCAGCCAGGCCATCAACAGCGGCATGCGCCTTTCGTTGGCGCCCAGTTCCATGTGCAGGCTACCGACCCACTCCTTGGGCCATTCGGCAGCGGGCGGAAAGTCCCATGACTTGCGCGGCACCAGAAAGCCGGCGCGCGCCGCCAGAGCCGCCACGGCAAGGCCCAGCATGCCGCCGATGATGGACGGAAACTCAGGCCCCAGAACCACGGCCGCCAGCACATAGGGGATGGTGAACGCAAGCGCCGCGAACAGCGCAAACGGCGCAGCCGCCAGGCCCTCGCTCCAGGAGCGGTTCTTGCCGAAGAAGCGCGTCATGAACATGACCAGAAACAGCGGGATCAGCGTGCCGCAGATGGCGTGGATGATGGCCACCTGCGACACCACTACGTGGAAGAAGTCTGCCCATGTGTGGCCCTGCGCCTGCAGCGCCTGCGTCATCGCGTCGCGCTGCAGCCCGCCCTGCACGCCCACCAGCAAAGGCGTGCCCACGGCGCCAAACGACACCGGCGTCGACTGGATGATCATGCCGAAGGTCACCGCCGCCAGCGCCGGAAAGCCCACCGCCACCATCAGCGGCCCCACCACCGCTGCCGGCGTGCCGAAGCCCGAAGCGCCCTCGATGAAGCAGCCGAACAGCCAGGCGATCAGGATGACCTGGATGCGCCGGTCGCCCGACAGCCCCGCAAAGCCGGTGCGAATGGTGCCGATGCCGCCGGAATATTTCAGCGTGTTGAGCAGCAGCAGCGCGCCGAAGATGATCCACAGCACCTGCGCCGTGATGATGAGCCCTTCGATCGATGCCGCAGCCACGCGGTTGAAGCTCATCCCCCAGGCCAGCAGCGCAATCAGCGCCGTAACGACATAGACGATCGGCATCGCCGTCCTGGCCGCCATCCGCATGCCCACCAGCAATACGCCTGCCAGTGCGATCGGCGCGAACGCTAGCAGCGCCTGCAGTCCTAGTCCCATGCTTGTCTCCTCGGGTGATGGCTCTTGTCCGTGTAGCGTGCTCTTGCGATGAGCGGCGCTGCACAATCATGCCGCAAATGCGCACAATGGCCAAACCCCGTGCGCAGCGTGGGGCCATGCGAAAATTTGCGCTTTTCGTCAGCACTCGGTGCTGCCCTTCAAGAAAGACCCTCGCCATGGACGCAGAACGCACCAACCAGATCGGCAACCAGATTGAAGACCTCAGCGCTCGTACCGCCGAGCTACGGGGGTATCTTTGACTACGCTGCCAAAGCAGAACGCCTGAGAACCGTCAACGCCGCGCTCGAAGATCCAACGGTCTGGAACGACCCCAAGAAGGCGCAGGAACTGGGCAAGGAGAAAAAGGCCCTCGACGGCGTGGTGGTCACGCTCGATGAGCTGACGCAAGGGCTGTCCGACAACGCCGAGCTGTTCGAGATGAGCCGCGACGAGGGCGACGAGGCCGGCCTGCAAGCCATTGCCGACGACGTTGCGCGGCTGGAAAAGATCGTCGAGGACCTGGAGTTCCGCCGCATGTTCAACCAGCCTGCCGACCCCAACAACGCCTTCATCGACATCCAGGCCGGCGCGGGCGGCACCGAGGCGCAGGACTGGGCCAGCATGCTGCTGCGCCAGTACCTGAAGTATGCCGAACGCAAGGGCTTCAAGACCGACATCGAGGACGAGACGCCCGGCGAAACCGCGGGCATCAAGGGCGCCACCATCAAGGTCGAAGGCGAGTACGCCTACGGCTTGCTGCGCACTGAAACCGGCGTGCACCGGCTGGTGCGCAAGTCGCCCTTCGATTCATCGGGCGGGCGCCACACCTCGTTCGCGTCGATCTTCGTCTACCCCGAGGTCGACGACTCGATCGAGATCGACATCAACCCGGCCGACGTGCGCACCGACACCTACCGCGCCAGCGGCGCCGGCGGCCAGCACATCAACAAGACCGATTCGGCGGTGCGCCTGACGCACATCCCCACCGGCATCGTGGTGCAGTGCCAGGACAGCCGCAGCCAGCACAGCAACCGCGACGTCGCCTGGCGGCGCCTGCGCAGCCGCCTGTACGACCACGAGATGCGCAAGCGCATGGAAGAGCAGCAAAAGCTCGAAGACAGCAAGACCGACGTCGGCTGGGGTCACCAGATCCGCAGCTACGTTCTGGACAACAGCCGCATCAAGGACCTGCGCACCAACGTCGAGATCAGCAACACGCAGAAGGTGCTGGATGGCGATCTGGATGCGTTCATCGAGGCGAGCCTGAAGCAAGGTGTCTGACTCACCCGACCGTTTCAGCCACTAGCCGAAATAGTATGTACGAACAAGCGTTTACCCCTGCACTGCGCCTCGTCGCCGCTGCCGCGCTGGCCGCGTTGGCCGCCTGCTCCGACAGGAACGCCGACACCGCCGCTGCCGCGCCCCCGCCCGCCGCGGCGCCCGCTCCTGTGTCCGCAGCCAAGCCGCCGGCACCTGCCCCAGCACCCGTTGCCGCAGCCGACCACACGGGCGACAAAGTGCAGAGTTACATCAAGTGCTACAACGACGTGAACTCGCGTGCGCAAGACAGCATCACGCGCTACGCCAGTTGGGTAAAAGACATGAAGACCGGCCCCACGGGCAAGGAACGCATCGTCTACGGCCTGTACACACTCAGCGAAAGCGGCGTGGTCAATTGCGACAAGAACATCAACGCCGCGCTCGAACTCAAGCCCGCGCTCGCCGGGCTGGATGATTCCGCGCGCGCCTATCGCAGCGCGCTGCTGCAACTCAACGATCGCATCAACGAGGCCGACCGCTACTACAACCGCAAGAACTACGAGGACGACGGTTTTGCCAAGGGCAAGGAGATGCACGCGCCGCTGGCCAAGGCGATGCAGGACTTCCGCGCTGCGAGCAGTACGTTCTCGGATGCGCTTGAGGTCGAGAACGACAAGCTGCAGGTCAAAGAACTGGCCGAGGTGGAGAAAGCCGAAGGCCGCAAGCTGCGCTACTGGCGCATGGCTGCCATGGCCGATGCCAAGCACATCGTCCGGCTGATGAGCGAGGACACGTTCGATGTGACCCAGGCCACCGCCAAGGTCGACGCGTTCGAAAAGACCACCGACGCCCTGGTCGATTACGCCAAGGCGCACAAGGACGAGCAACCGATGATGTGGTCGTCGATGGAATCGGCGCTGGAGTCGTACCGCGTAGCCGCCAAGGAGCGCCTGCGCCGCGTGCGCGACAAGACGCCGTACTCGCAGGGCGACCGCATGATGCTGAACGCCAACTCGGGCTGGATGATCAGCGGATCGCCCGACAAGCTCGTGCGCAATTACAACGAACTGATCAACACCAGCAACCGGCTCAACTGATGCCGCCGGCTCTGGTCGATCAGAAAGTTTTACCCCGCCAGCGCTTGATTGGCAAGCGCAAGCAGCTATTAATTCTGAAGTAACAAGGAACACTTCATGCGAGAAGGACAATCCGCCGTCACCCGGCGACTGGACTACGCCCCGCCCGCGTTCTGGATCGATTCGGTCGAGCTGACCTTCGACCTGGATCCCGCCAAGACGCGCGTGCTGAACAAGATGACGCTGCGCCGCAACCCCGACGTGGCCGCGCAGCCGCTGCGCCTCGATGGCGATGAGCTCAACCTGTCGCGCGTCATGCTGGCCGGCCAGGCCTGCAGCTTTCGCATGGATGGCCAGACGCTGGTGCTCGAGAACCTGCCCGAAGGGACCGCCGCGTTCGAGCTGGAAATCTTCACCACCTGCTACCCCGAGAAGAACAGCAAGCTGATGGGCTTGTTTCTGAGCGGTGGCGACTTCTTCACCCAATGCGAGGCCGAGGGCTTTCGCCGCATCACCTACTTCCTCGACCGGCCCGACGTGATGGCGACCTACACCGTCACGCTGCGCGCCGACAAGGCGCGTTACCCGGTGCTGCTGTCCAACGGCAATCTGACCGACGCGGGCGAACTGCCCGAAGGCCGCCACTTCGCCACCTGGCACGACCCGCACAAAAAGCCCAGCTACCTGTTCGCGCTGGTGGCCGGCAAGCTGGTGGCGCGCGAGCAGCGCATCGCCACCCGGTCGGGCAGCGAACACCTGCTGCAGGTTTACGTGCGCCCGGGCGACCTCGACAAGACCGAGCACGCGATGAACTCGCTGATCCACTCGGTGCTGTGGGACGAGGCGCGCTTTGGCCTGCCGCTGGATCTGGAGCGCTTCATGGTGGTGGCCACCAGCGACTTCAACGCGGGCGCGATGGAGAACAAGGGCCTGAACATCTTCAACACCAAGTACGTGCTGGCCAAGCCCTCGACGGCGACCGACAGCGACTACGACGCGGTGGAAAGCGTGATCGGCCACGAGTACTTCCACAACTGGACGGGCAACCGCGTCACCTGCCGCGACTGGTTCCAGCTCAGCCTGAAAGAGGGCCTGACGGTGTTCCGCGACCAGGAATTCAGCATGGACCTGGCCGGCACGCCGAGCGCGCGCGCGGTCAAGCGCATCGAAAACGTCATCGACCTGCGCAGCGCGCAGTTCCCCGAAGACGCCGGCCCCATGGCGCACCCGGTGCGGCCTGACGAGTACCTGGAGATCAGCAACTTCTACACCACCACCATCTATGAAAAAGGTGCCGAGGTGGTGCGGATGTACCAGACGCTGGTGGGGCGCGACGGCTTCCGTCAGGGCATGGATCTGTACTTCAAGCGTCATGACGGCCAGGCCGTCACCTGCGACGATTTCGCGCAGGCCATGACCGATGCCAACCCGGACAGCGACCTGGCGCGCCTGTTGCCGCAGTTCAAGCGCTGGTACTCGCAGGCCGGCACGCCGGTCGTCAAGGCCCAGGGCCACTACGATGCCGCCGCCAAAACCTACACGCTGACCCTGTCGCAAAGCTGCCCGGCCACGCCCGGCCAGCCGCATAAAGAGCCGTTCGTGATTCCGGTGCAGATGGGCCTGGTCGGCGCCGATGGGCGCGATCTGCCGCTGCAGCTCGACCACTGGCAGCGCACGGTCGAAGGCAGCCATTCGGTGGTGCTGACCGAAGGCCAGACGACGCTGAAGTTCATCAACATCGACGCCGAGCCGGTGCCCTCGCTGCTGCGCGGCTTCTCGGCGCCGGTTGAACTCGACTGCGACTACACCGCGGCGCAACTGATGCACCTGCTGGCGCACGACAGCGACCCCTTCAACCGCTGGGAAGCCGGCCAGCAGCTGGCGCTGCGCACCGCTATCGAATTGATAGGGTCTGGCGCTGATCCAGCAAGCGCCAGGCCGCTGAACGATGCCCATATCCAGGCCTTGCGCGCCGTGCTGCGCGACCCGGCGCTCGATGCCGCTTTCAAGGCACTGGTGCTGACGCTGCCCGACGAGGACTACATCGCCGAGCAACTGGACGAAGTCGACCCTCAGCGCATTCACGCCGTGTGCGACGCCATGGAACTGCAACTGGCCACCGACCTGCAAGCCGACTGGGCCTGGGCGTACGAGCAGCACCACGAGACGGGCGCCTACACACCCGACCCGGTCTCGTCCGGCAAGCGCTCGCTGGCCGGCATGGCGCTGCAGATGCTGTGCCTGGCTGCGCGTCAGAACGCAGACACCGTGTGGCCGGGCAAGGCCTACCAGCGCGTGAAGGATGCCGGCAACATGACCGACCGGCTGAACGCGCTGCAGGCGCTGGTCTACAGCGGCCACGAACTGGCCGGCCGCGCGCTGGAACGCTTTTACGCGCTGTTCAAGGACGAACCGCTGGCGCTCGACAAATGGTTTGCCCTGCAGGTCTACGCGCCCGACCACGGCGGCAACATCTTGCCGGTGGTGCGCACCTTGATGAAGCACCCCGACTTCAGCCTGCGCAACCCCAACCGCGCGCGCAGCGTGGTGTTCAGCTACTGCCATGGCAACCCGGCAGCCTTCCACCGGCGTGACGCCGCAGGCTACGTCTACTGGGCTGACCGCGTGCTGGAGCTGGACGCGCTCAACCCGCAGGTGGCCGCCCGCCTGGCGCGCGCCATGGACGCCTGGGCGCGCCTGGCAGAGCCGTACCGCGCCAGCGCGCGCGCGGCCATCGAGCGCGTGGCCGCGCAAGCCAGCTTGAGCAACGACGTGCGCGAAGTCGTCACGCGCGCGCTGGCCGGCGACGACGCGGCCGCTGCTGCGGTGGCAGACACCGAACCGGAAGCCCGCACCGCCCCCACGCCCGACACGCAACCCAAGGCTGACGCATGAGCAAGCGCATCTCCCTCACCCGCTACCTGGTCGAAAAGCAGCGCGTCGACGGCCACATCCCCTCGCAGCTGCGCCTGCTGCTTGAAGTCGTCGCGCGGGCCTGCAAGAGCGTCAGCCACGCCGTCAACAAGGGCGCGCTGGGCGGCGTGCTAGGCAGCGCCGGCAGCGAAAACGTGCAGGGCGAGGTGCAGAAAAAGCTCGACATCATCGCCAACGAGGTGCTGATCGAAGCCAATGAATGGGGCGGCCACCTGGCGGCCATGGCCAGCGAGGAGATGGACAGCATCTACCTGGTGCCCAACCGCTACCCCAAGGGCGAATACCTGCTGCTGTTCGATCCGCTCGATGGCTCCAGCAACATCGACGTCAACGTCAGCATCGGCACCATCTTCAGCGTGCTGAAAATGCCCGAGGGCGATCGGGGTGTGGAGGAAGGTGACTTTCTGCAACCCGGCAAGTGCCAGGTGGCGGCCGGTTATTGCGTGTACGGCCCGCAGACGATTCTGGTGCTGACGGTGGGCGACGGCGTGGCGATGTTCACGCTCGACCGCGAGCAAGGCAGCTTCGTGCTGACCGAGGACAACGTGCGCATTCCTGAAGACACCAAGGAATTCGCCATCAACATGAGCAACATGCGCCACTGGGACGAACCGGTCAAGCGCTACATCGACGAATGCCTGCAAGGCCGCGAAGGCCCCAGGGCCAAGGACTTCAACATGCGCTGGATCGCCAGCATGGTGGCCGACGTGCACCGCATCATGACGCGCGGCGGCGTCTTCATGTACCCATGGGACAAGCGTGAACCCAACAAGCCCGGCAAGCTGCGCCTGATGTACGAGGCCAACCCCATGGGCTGGCTCGTCGAGCAAGCCGGCGGCGCCGCCACCAACGGCCGCCAGCGCATTCTTGAAGTGCAGCCCACGCAACTGCACGAACGCGTCAGCGTGATCCTGGGCAGCAGGAACGAGGTGGAGCG
>JAGOVZ010000111.1 GCA_018060485.1 Ottowia sp.
TCGCCGCACGTCAACAAGTCGAGCCGCGACCAGTTCGAGATCCGCACGCACCAGCGCTTGATGGACATCGTCGACCCGACCGACAAGACCGTGGATGCGCTGATGAAGCTCGACCTGCCGGCCGGCGTGGACGTCGAGATCAAGCTGCAGTAAGCGGGTCACGCCCTCTGCCGCAACGCGGGCTTGCCGGATGGCCAAGCCCGCGTTATAATTTTGGGCTTGCCTTTAAACCGGCAAGACTTTTCAACCCTCTTTCGCACACCAAACGCGCTGGCCAATTGAAGCTTTTAGCGCGGCGAAAGCCAAGGAGCAATAAATGAGTCAAAGCAATCGATTGGGATTGCTGGGGCGCAAGGTGGGCATGATGCGTCTGTTCACCGATGACGGCGATGCAGTGCCCGTCACGGTGGTTGATGTGTCAAACAACCGCGTCACCCAGGTCAAGACCCAGGAAAACGATGGCTACGTGGCCTTGCAGGTCACGTTCGGTGCACGCAAGGCCTCGCGCGTGACCAAGCCCGAAGCCGGCCACCTCGCCAAGGCGGGTGTCGAAGCCGGTGAAATCATCCAGGAATTCCGTGTCGCTGACGACGTGGCTGGCAAGTACGCCGCTGGTGCTGCCGTGCCCGTGACCGACGTGTTCGCCGTCGGCCAGAAGGTCGACGTGCAGGGCACTTCCATCGGCAAGGGCTACGCCGGCACCATCAAGCGTCACAACTTCAAGTCGCAGCGCGCTTCGCACGGCAACAGCCGTTCGCACAACGTGCCGGGCTCGATCTCCATGGCGCAGGATCCGGGCCGCGTGTTCCCGGGCAAGAAGATGACCGGTCACATGGGCGACGAAACCGTCACCACCCAGAACCTCGACGTCATCCGCATCGACGAAGCCCGCCAGCTGCTGCTGATCAAGGGCGCCGTGCCCGGTTCGCGCGGCGGTTTCGTCACCGTGCGCCCGGCCGTCAAGGCCAAGCCGGCCAAAGAGGAGGCCAAGTAATGCAACTCGAACTCCTCAACGACCAAGGTCAGGCATCGTCCAAGGTGGACGCGCCCGAGACCGTGTTCGGCCGTGACTACAACGAAGCGCTGATTCACCAGCTCGTCGTCGCCTATCAGGCCAATGCCCGCCAGGGCACCCGGGCTCAGAAGGACCGCGAGCAGGTCAAGCACAGCACCAAGAAGCCGTTCCCCCAGAAGGGCACGGGCAACGCCCGCGCCGGCATGACGTCTTCGCCGCTGTGGCGTGGCGGTGGTCGGACTTTCCCGAACATGCCCAACGAGAACTTCAGCCAGAAGATCAACAAGAAGATGTACCGCGCCGGCATGGCGTCCATCTTCTCGCAACTGGCGCGTGATGGCCGTCTGGCCGTGGTCGAGTCGATGAAAGTCGATTCGCCCAAGACCAAGCAGCTGGCGCAGAAGTTCAAGGACATGAAGCTCGATTCCGTGCTGGTGATCGCCGACGAGGTCGATGAGAACCTGTACCTGGCCTCGCGCAACCTCGGCAACGTGCTGGTCATCGAGCCGCGCTACGCCGATCCGCTGTCGCTGGTGCACTACAAGAAGGTGCTGGTCACCAAGGGCGCCATCGACAAGCTCAAGGAGATGTTCGCATGAGCCGCGTCAATCCCACTCCCGCCGAACGCCAGTTCGATGAAGGCCGTCTGATGCAGGTGCTGATCGCGCCTGTCATCTCCGAAAAGGCCACCATGGTCGCCGAAAAGTCGAACGCCGTGACCTTCAAGGTCATGCGCGACGCCACCAAGCCCGAGATCAAGGCCGCCGTCGAGCTGCTGTTCAAGGTCGAGGTCAAGGGCGTCTCGGTCACCAACGTCAAGGGCAAGACCAAGCGTTTTGGCCGCAGCATCGGTCGCCGCGACCATGTGCGCAAGGCCTACGTCCTGCTCAAGGAAGGTCAAGAGCTGAACCTGTCCGGGGAGGCTGCGTAAATCATGGCTGTCATCAAGATCAAACCGACCTCGCCCGGCCGCCGCGGCATGGTCAAGGTCACGCGCGATCACCTGCACAAGGGTGATGCGTTCGCGCCCCTGCTCGAGCCGCAGTTCCAGAAAGCGGGTCGCAACAACAACGGTCGCATCACCACGCGCCACCGTGGCGGCGGCCATCGCCACCACTACCGCGTGATCGACTTCCGTCGCAACAAGGACGGCATCGCCGCCAAGGTCGAGCGCATCGAGTACGACCCGAACCGTTCGGCCCACATCGCGCTGGTGTGCTATGCCGACGGCGAGCGCCGCTACATCATCGCCCCGCGCGGTGTCGAAGTCGGCAGCCAGCTCATGAGCGGTGCCGAGGCGCCGATTCGCGCCGGCAACACGCTGCCGATCCGCAACATTCCGGTCGGCTCGACCATCCACTGCATCGAGCTGAAGATCGGCGCCGGTGCGCAGATCGCGCGCTCGGCCGGCACGTCGGCCACGCTGCTGGCGCGCGAAGGCACGTACGCCCAGGTGCGCATGCGCTCTGGCGAGGTGCGCAAGGTGCACATCGAATGCCGCGCCACCATCGGTGAAGTGGCCAACGAAGAGCACAGCCTGCGCCGTCTGGGCAAGGCCGGTGTCAAGCGCTGGATGGGCATTCGCCCGACCGTGCGCGGCGTGGCCATGAACCCGATCGACCACCCGCACGGTGGCGGCGAAGGCCGCACCGGCGAAGGCCGCGCGCCGGTCGATCCGTGGGGCAACCTGACCAAGGGTTACCGTACCCGCAACAACCGCCGCACGCAGAACATGGTCGTGTCGCGCCGCAAGAAATAAGGACCTCCGCAAATGACACGTTCTCTGAAAAAGGGTCCGTTTGTGGACCACCACTTGCTGGCCAAGGTCGACAAGGCCGTGGCCACCAAGGACAAGAAGCCCGTCAAGACCTGGTCGCGCCGCTCCATGATCCTGCCCGATTTCATCGGCCTGACCATTGCCGTGCACAACGGCAAGCAGCACGTGCCCGTCTATGTCACCGACCAGATGGTCGGCCACAAGCTCGGCGAATTTGCCCTCACGCGCACCTTCAAGGGGCACGCGGCGGACAAGAAAGCCAAGAAATAAGGAATGACCATGGAAACACGTGCAGTTCTCCGTGGCGTGCGCCTCTCGGTCGACAAGGGCCGTCTGGTGGCTGACCTGATCCGCGGCAAAAAAGTGGATCAGGCGCTGAACACGCTCACCTTCACGCAGAAGAAGGCCGCCGGCATCATCAAGAAAGTGCTCGAGTCGGCCATCGCCAACGCCGAGCACAACGACGGCGCCGACATCGACGAGTTGAAGGTCAAGACCATCTACGTCGAGCAGGGCACCACGCTCAAGCGCTCGGCCGCCCGCGCCAAGGGCCGCGGCGCGCGCCTGTCCAAGCCCACGTGCCACGTGTACGTGACGGTGGGCAACTAAGGAAGGCCTGGAAAGACTATGGGACAAAAAATCCACCCGACCGGCTTCCGCCTTTCGGTGAGCCGCAACTGGGCCAGCCGCTGGTACGCCAGCAACCGCGACTTCGCCGGCATGCTGGCCGAAGACATCAAGGTGCGCGAGTACCTGAAAGCCAAGCTCAAGAACGCCGCCGTCTCGCGCGTGCTGATCGAGCGCCCCGCCAAGAACGCCCGCATCACCATCTACTCGGCACGTCCGGGCGTGGTGATCGGCAAGAAGGGCGAGGACATCGAGAAGCTCAAGAAAGACCTGGCCGCCAAGCTGGGCGTGCCGGTTGCCGTCAACATCGAGGAAGTGCGCAAGCCCGAAGTCGATGCCCAACTGATCGCCGACAGCATCACGCAGCAGCTTGAAAAGCGCATCATGTTCCGCCGCGCCATGAAGCGCGCCATGCAGAACGCCATGCGTCTGGGCGCCCAGGGCATCAAGATCATGTCCGCCGGCCGCCTGAACGGCATCGAGATCGCGCGCACCGAGTGGTATCGCGAAGGTCGCGTGCCGCTGCACACGCTGCGCGCCGACATCGACTACGGTTTCAGCGAAGCCAAGACCACTTACGGCGTCATCGGCGTCAAGGTGTGGGTCTACAAGGGCGACAACCTGGGCCGCAACGACGCACCGTCGCTGGACAGCACGCCGCGCCCCGAGGGCGAAGAGCGTCGCGGTCCGCGTGGTCCGCGCCGTGACGGCCGTGGTGGCCCCGGCGGCGACCGCGCCGGGCGTGGCGGCCCGCGCCGTGATGCGCGTGGTGGCAGCAACGCCGCGCCTGCCGATGGCAGCGACAAACCAGCCGAGGCCGCAGGGGCCGACGCCAAACCCGCCGTTAAGCGCGTCCGCCAAGTCGCCGCGCCAGCTGCAGCAGCTGACGGCGCCAAAGGAGAGTAAACCATGCTGCAACCTGCACGCAGAAAGTACCGCAAGGAGCAGAAAGGCCGCAACACCGGTATCGCCACCCGTGGCAATACCGTGGCCTTTGGCGACTTCGGTCTCAAGTCCACCGATCGCGGCCGCCTGACGGCGCGCCAGATCGAATCCGCGCGTCGCGCCATTTCGCGCCACGTCAAGCGCGGTGGCCGCATCTGGATCCGTGTGTTCCCGGACAAGCCGATTTCCACCAAGCCCGCCGAAGTGCGTATGGGCAACGGTAAAGGCAACCCCGAGTACTACGTGGCCGAAATCCAGCCCGGCAAGGTGCTGTACGAGATCGTCGGTGTGCCCGAAGAGCTGGCGCGCGAGGCGTTTGCCCTGGCCGCTGCCAAGCTGCCGCTGCGCACCACCTTCGTTGCCCGCATGATCGGCCAGTAATCAGGAGACACCAGATGAAAACCGCTGAACTGCGTAACAAAGACGTCGCCGGCCTGCAAGCCGAGGTGAAGGACCTGCAAAAGGCCCACTTCAACCTGCGCATGCAAAAAGCCACCCAGCAGCTGTCCAACACCGGGCAGTTGAAGATCACGCGCCGCGGCATTGCCCGCGCCAAGACGCTGATCGCCGAAAAGCAGGCTGCCGACAAGCAGTCCGCCGCCAAGTAAGGAGCGACCATGACGGAAGCCAAGAAATCCCTCAAGCGCACCCTGATCGGCAAGGTCGTCAGCGACAAGCGCGCCAAGACCGTGACCGTGCTGGTCGAGCGTCGCGTCAAGCACCCGATCTACGACAAGATCATGATGCGTTCGTCCAAGTACCACGCGCACGACGAAAACGGTGAATACAAGATGGGCGACACCATCGAGATCACCGAGAGCCGTCCGCTGTCCAAGACCAAGAACTGGGTCGTCACCCGCCTGGTCCAGAAGGCCGCGCAGGTGTAAAGCCCACGCGGTGCCAGCGCCCAAACCGGCGCCGTCAGCACATTGCCTGCCAACAGCCCACAATGCGTGGGCTGTTTTCATTTGTGGGTCGGCTTTTTGATGGCCTGCGTTTCGTCCACAACCCCCAAGGAGCACATTGATGATCAAAGTCGGAGACACCCTGCCCGCCGTCACCCTGGCCGAATATTCCGAAGTCGAGGGCAACGGCTGCAGTATTGGCCCTAACCCGGTCGACATCGCCAAGGCAGCCGCCGGCAAGACGGTGGCCGTGTTTGCCGTCCCGGGCGCCTTCACGCCCACTTGCTCGGCCAAGCACGTGCCGAGCTACCTGCAGAACTACGACGCCATGAAGGCAGCGGGCGTGGACGAGATCTGGTGCCTGTCGGTCAACGACCCCTTCGTCATGGGCGCCTGGGCGCGCGACCAGAAGACCGACGGCAAGGTGCGCATGCTGGCCGACGGCGACGCCGCCTTCGCCAAGGCCACCGGCCTGACGCTCGATCTGACCGGCAAGGGCCTGGGCCTGCGCAGCAACCGCTATTCGATGCTGGTCAAGGACGGCAAGGTGGCGACGCTGAACGTCGAGGCGCCGGGCAAGTTCGAGGTGAGCGACGGCGCCACCCTGCTGGCACAGGCCAAGGCCGCCTGAGTTTGATGCCAAATCGGCTGCTGGCGCTTGTCTGACAAGCGCCAGCAGCTATGAAGTTGATAGTTTTCTCGATAAGCTGCGGCGCCGCTCAAGCGGGCAAATCCACCTTCAGGTAGTGCGCCCCCGGCAGCGGGTTGTGGTAGTAGGGCGGGATTTCCTCAAAGCCCAGATCCTCGTACAGCGCGCGCGCCGATTCCATGTCGTCCAGCGTATCGAGCAGTACCGACGCGTAGCCACGCTCGACGGCGCAGGTCAGGATCGCCTCGGCCAGCAGGCGCCCGAGGCCGAAGCCGCGAAACGCCTTGCGCACGAACAGGCGCTTCATCTCGGCGGCGTTGGGGTAGTCGGCATCGTCGATCGGGCGCAGCGCGCAGCAGCCGGCCAGTTCGCCATCGACCGAGGCCAGCAGCAGTGCACCGCGCGGCGCACCGTAGTCGCCCGGCAGTGCGGCCAACTCGTCCTCAAAGCCCTGAAAACCCAGGTCGACGCCCAATTGCGCCGCGTATTCGCGAAACAGCGTGCGTGACGCTTCCAGTTGCTCGGCGCTCTGCGCCAGGGTGATATCGACGGGGGGGCGCGTGTCCATGGATGTGATCAGAAAGCCGCGCCGGCGTGGGCGCGCCAGGCCAGTCTATCCCAGCATCGGCCGGTGGCCGAGTTGCACCACCGCGTAGACCACGCCGGCGCAAACGGCCAACAGCACCAGCGCCAGCAGGCGCGTGCCGACGCTGTCGCGCGCTGCCGGCACGGCGCCCGCCAGTGGCTTGTCGCCGTGCAGCATCGGCGTGACCAGGTCGTGCCGCCGCAGCCGGTAGATGACGATGGCCAGCACATGCAGCACCACCAGCCCGATCACCAGGTATTGGCCCCAGGACTTGTGCCAGGTGGTCGCCGCCGACACCACGCTGCCGGACACCAGCGCCGTCAGCGGCCCGGCGGAGGCAATTTCGTCATCGGCAAACAGGCCCGTGCCGACCTGCACCGACAGCACCGCCAGCATGGCCAGCACCGACAGCGCGCCCAGCGGGTTGTGGCCCGCCGTGTCGTGCGCCGTGGCGCGCCCGCCCAGGTAGCGCGCCAGCCGCCCCGGCGTCGGGAAGAAGCTGGCAAAGCGCGACCAGTGGCCGCCGACCAAGCCCCACAGCAACCGGAACAAAAGCAGCGTGAACACTGCGTAGCCCAGGCGAAAGTGCCAGTTCATGGCGTCGCCGCCGACCTTGGCGGTGACGACCAGCGCGATCACGCAGATCGCCAGTGACCAGTGGAAGAGGCGGGTCGGCAAGTCCCAGATGCGAACGGCGTTCATGACGAAAGGCACCCCGCTTGAAATGAGGAAAGACGCTATGCTGCGCCCGGCGTCTGGCGAGTTTAATGACGTTTGCGTGCGCAACGCACGCGCTCGCCCGCAGCCACCACCCCACAGGAGCCTCCGAAAAATGAAGAAACTGCTTCCCACCGCCGCCCTGCTGCTTGCCGCCACCCTGGCCGCGCCGGCGCACGCCCAGTTCGCCAAGGCCGAAGACGCCATTCAGTACCGCCAGGGCGCGTTCCGCGTGCTCGGCCACCACTTCGGCCGCCTGGGCGCCATGGCCAACGGCAAGATGCCCTACAACGCCGCCACCGCCGCAGCCGACGGCGACGTGATTGCCGCCGTCGCCAAGCTGCCGGTGACCGGCTTCGTGCCGGGTTCCGAAACCGGCCACGACACGCGCGCGCTGCCGGCGCTGTGGAAAGAACTGCCCAAGGTGAAGGAATTGAGCGACAAGATGGTCGCCGAAACCGGCAAGCTGGCCGTGGCCGCCAAGAGCGGCAACCTGGATCAGCTGAAAGCCGCCTTTGGCCCCGCCGCGCAGACGTGCAAGGCGTGCCATGACGACTTCAGGAAAAAGTGACCAACCCCCTGAGCGGCTGACGCCGCTTCCCCCTTCTCTCGCTTCGCGGGAAGGGGGACGCACCCAGCGGGCGGGCCAAGCCCTTCCGCGGGTGCCCGCGCGGGCTGTGTCACGGTCGATCGCTCCGAAAATATGAGCTGCTCGCGCTTTTCAGACAAGCGCTGGAGCCTAAAAAGACCATTAAAAAAGCCGCACCTTGGTGCGGCTTTTTTATGGGGCGCTGGCTTCAGGCCTCGGCCAGCAGCTTCTCGATCAGCTTGTGCAACTCGTCGAAGTTGGGCGCGCCGACGTATTTTTTGACGATCTGGCCCTGCTTGTTGACGATGTAGGTGGTGGGC
>JAGOVZ010000112.1 GCA_018060485.1 Ottowia sp.
CGGCGCCCGGTGCTCGTCTCGCACACCGGCGTGCAGGCCTCCTGCCGCGGGCCGCGCAACCTGAGCGATGCGCACATCAAGGCCATTGCCGCCACCGGCGGCGTGATGGGCATCGGCTATTTCGAAGGCGCCGTGTGCGGCCGCGACACCGCGGCCATCGTGCGCGCGATCCAGCACGTGGCCACCATCGCGGGCGTCAAGCATGTGGCGCAGGGTTCGGACTTCGATGGCGCGGTGAAAACCGCCTTCGACACCACGGGCCACGCGCTCATCACGCAAGGGCTGATCAACGCCGGCTTCAGCGACGCCGACATTGCCGACGTGATGGGCGGCAACGTGCTGCGCCTGCTGCAGGCCGAGCTGCCGCCCGGCTGACGTTCGCTACACCATTGATAGCTGCTCGCGCTCGTCTGGCAAGCGCTGGACGGCGTTTTGATGCCGTTTTTCGATCGTCGCCCCGCTCTCGCGCTCGCCGATCTGCTGGCGCCACATGGCGTAGTACAGGCCGCGCAAGGCCACCAACTCAACGTGGCTGCCGCTCTCGACGATGCGGCCCCGCTCCAGCACGTGGATGATGCTGGCATGCATGATGGTCGACAGCCGGTGCGCGATCATGATGCTGATCTGCGTGTGCCGGTGCGACACCTCGCGCACCGTCTCGGTCACCTGCTGCTCGGTGAGCGAATCGAGCGCTGAAGTGGCTTCGTCAAAGATCAAGAGACGCGGCTCGCGCAGCAGCGCGCGGGCAATCGACAGGCGCTGGCGCTCGCCGCCCGAGAGCTTGTAGCCCGATTCGCCGATCATCGTATCCAGCCCCTGCGGCAGCCGCTGCACCAGCGCCGTGGCCTGCGCCTGGTCGAGCGCCTGAAGGATTTCGTTGTCGGTGGCATCAGGCCGCACGAACTGCAGGTTCTCGCGCACGGTGCCGGCAAACAGCGTGGTCTCTTGCGTCACATAGCCCACTTGCCGACGCGCCTCGTTGTAGCGGATGTGGCTTGAATCGATGTCGTTGAAATAAATCGCACCGCTGTCCGGCCGATACAGCCCCAGCAGCAGCTTGACCAGTGTCGATTTGCCCGAACCCGACGGGCCGACAAAGGCAATCGTGTCGCCGCGCGTCGCATCAAAGCTCACGCCGTCGATCGAATTCTCGGTCGCGCCGCGGTGGCGAAACACCACATCATCAAAGCGCAGCGACTCGATGGGCCCCAGCGGCACGGCGTCGGGCGGGCGCTTTTCGACCGGCCTGGCCATCAGTTCTTCGAAGTTCGACAAGGACGAACTCGCCTCGCGCCAGGTCAGGATGATGGTGCCCAACTCCTGCAGCGGCGCCAGGATGGCGACCGAGATGAACTGCATCGCAATCAGCTCGCCCGTGGTCAGCACTTCGCGGAAGATCAGCCACAGCAGCGTGAACAGCACGGACAGCTTCAGCAGGCTGAGCGTCGAGCCCTGCAGAAAGCTGAGCCAGCGGATGCGCCGTACCTTGGCCATTTCCAGCTCGAAGATTTCCTGCGTCTTGGCCTGCATGCGGCGGATTTCGCGGAAAGTGAGGCCCAGGCTCTTGATCAGCGCCACGTTGCGCAGGCTTTCCGTGATGAAGCCGGCGTTCTTGGTCGTCTCGCGGTTGATGCTGCGCTGCTGGCTGCGGATCTGCCGGCTGAGCAGCCCCGACAAGCCGCCCAGCACCACCAGCCCGATCAAAAACACCGGCACCAATAGCCAGGTCTTGGTCACCGCATACCAGAGCAAGAACGCCATGCCGATCAGCGACGCAAACAGCACGTTGATGAAGGCGTTGATGAAGCGCTCGGTGTCCTGCCGCACGCGCAGCAGCAGCGACAGCGTTTCGCCGCTGCGCGCGTCTTCGTATTCCTGAAAATTCAGGCGCATGGTTTGCCGCAAACCGTCGTTGAAGATCTGCGTGCCAAAGCGCTGCACCACCATGCGCACGGCGTAATCCTGCAAGGCGCGTGTGGCGCGCGAGGCCAGCGCCACGCCCACGGCCAGCGCCAGCAACATCAGCGCGCCGCGCACCAGTTCGTCGTCGGGCTTGGCGCCTTTTTGCGTGGCGTAGCCGTCGATCAGCTTGCCGAAGATGATGGGGTCGATCAGCGCCAGCACCTGGCTGGCCGCCGCCAGCCCCATGGCCACCAGCGCCAGCCGCCATTGCGGCTTGAGGTATTTCCAGAGCGTGTGCATCGGCACGCATCATGACCGCCCTGGCGCGCGCCGTCCGTCGGACGCGGGCGCCTTCAGCGCCGCCGACGGACGACACCGAAAACTACTGAATCGATAGCGCCTCGCGCTTGTCCCGCTTGCGCCAGTGGCCTATTTCTTGTCGACGGCCGGATCCAGCACGCGAAGCAGCCAGCGCTGCACGTCCTGCACTTCCGGTGCGCAGACCGAATGGCCCATCGGGTACTGGTGCCATTCGACGGCGTAGCCCAGCGCCGCCAGCGCATCGCGAGAGGCGGCGGCGCGCGGCAGCGGGATCATCTCGTCCTGCGTGCCGTGCGCCAGGAAGATCGGCGCGTCGGCATTGGCGCTGCTGCGCTCGGCCGCCAGCGCGCCGGCCAGCGGCAGGTAGCCGCTCATGCCCAGGATGCCGGCCAGCCGCTGGGGGTAGCGCAGCCCCGTCAGCAACGCCATGGCGCAGCCTTGCGAGAAACCGCCCAGCACGATGCGGTGCGCCGGCACGCCGCGCGCCTGCTCGCGCGCCAGCAGCGCGTCGATCGACGCCTGCGAGCGGCGCAGTCCGGCCTCGTCTTCGCGACTGCGGTCGGCGGCAATGTCGTACCACGCCGGCATGACATAGCCGCCGTTGATGCTGACGGGAATTTGCGGCGCGTTGGGGAACAGCCAGCGCACGGGTCCGATGGCGGCCAGGTCGATCTCGTCGACAAAGGGCGCGAAGTCGCTGCCGTCGGCGCCCAGGCCGTGCATGACGATGATGCTGGCGCGCGGGTTGGCGCCGGTTTCCATTTCAAGGGTGGGGGGTGGCGAGCTCATGCCGCATCGTAACCGTGCGTCGGCAACGCTGCTGGATTGCAGGAAAAATACGGCCCCAGCGCTTGCCAGTCAAGCGCGGACAGCTATCAAAACTAAAGTACCTGGAATGCGGGGCGCTCAGGCCAGCGCCCGCTCGCGCTCGGCGCGCGCGGCCTCGCCCAGCTGGCGCAGCGCCTTGTCAACCACCGCGCCGGCATCGACCGGGCGCAACTGGCGCTCGCGGATCAGCTTCTCGCAGGTGCGCCGTGTCATGCTGTGCGGACGCCCGCCGCGGCTGATGAACATGAACAGCGTGCCGTTCTCGCTGGTCCAGTGCAATTGCGCGCGCCGCCAGTGGCCGCGCACCTTCAGATCGACCCAGTCGCCGGTGCGCAGGCGTGCCAGCTGGGCGCGCGTGCGGGCTTCGATGTCTTCCGGCGTTTCCGGCGCCTTGGCCGCCGCCGCGCGTGGGGCCGCGACCGGCGGCTTCACCACATCCGCCATGGACAAGTCCAGTGGCACGAAACCTTCAACCTGCGCAGGGACGTGCGTTGGCTCTTGGGCCGTCTCCAGCGGTTCGGTAGAGGCAAAGTCGTCCTTGTCCGAGGGTTGCACGGACTCGTCTTCGAGCGGCGCGCTCTCGGTCAGCGGCGCCTGCGCAGATTCGCCCTCGCTCAGCTCCTCGAAGCCGGCGGCCGCCAGTTCGTGGCGGCCCAGCCACGGTTGCTCGGCCGCGCGCGGCTGCGGTCTTTCCAGCGGTGCCGGATCGGTCTCCAGCGGCAACCGCGCAGATTCGTCCGCCAGCCGCGAGAAGCCCGAGGCCTCCGCGTCGCGCGCGCTGCGCAACCGGCGCAGGCGCAGCACCGGGTCGTGGTGGCGCATCAGCGCGTCGAAGAAGGTTTCGGTCTCGTGCGGCTCCTTGCCCAGCATCTGCAGACCGCGCCGCAGCGTCTGCACCAGACCGGGCACCACTTCGAACAGACGAGCCGGCGCTTTCAGTGCGGCCTCGCGCTTGACGCTCCACAGCAAATCGGAGACGACGGTCAGATAGCCGCCCGGGTCGAGCTGGCCGCGCTGATCGGTGAGTTGCGCGTGGGCAATCACCAGCGACCAGTCCTTGAACAGGAAGTCGGCCACCACAGCCGGCACGCGGTCCAGGTCGGAGCGCAGGCTGAATTCCCACGCCACCTTGTCGGCCAGCGCCTGGCGCTGCTGCGCGAAATGCATCGAGCGCAGGCCGTCCTCGCGCGCGCGCTCGTCCGAAGTGTCCTGCTGCTGCCAGTCGGCTTCCAGCGACTGCAAGCGCGCATTGAAGTTGTCTGCGCGCGCTTCGGTTTGCTGGTTGAGTTCGCGCACCGCCTGGCGCACCGGCGCCATGAACTGCTCGAACTCGGGCGCGAACTCGTCGTTGTACTTGAAGCTGCGCTGCGCCACGCCCTCGATCAGGCGGCGCGCGGGGTGGTGGTCGTCGCCGAAGAAGCGCGGATCGTGCATGGCCATGCGCAGCAGCGCCGGTTCCATGGCGACAAAGGCCTCGCGCACCGGCGCCAGCACGCGCTGGTCGCCCGCGACCTGGCCGACCAGCGTGCGCACCGCGTCCAGACCCAGCACCTGGCTGATCTTGCCGGCCTGCGCCTTCAGCTGCAGCAACGTTTGCGCCCGCGCCTGCGCCGACGCGGCCTCGCCCCACTGTTCGGGCGCCAATGGAGTATCGGGCGTCACCTCGCGCGGCGCGCGGTCGACCACGCTTTGCGCCTGCGCCCGCGCGCGGGTGCGGGCCGCGGTCGCGGCGTCGTACTGGGGCGCGGGCGCCTGCGCCACGCGCTGTGCCTGCGCATCGACGGCTTCGTAGTAGGACGCCGGCAGCGGCTCGTCGTTTTCGGCCAGCCACTGAGGTCGGTACAGAAACTCGTGCATCAGCGCGCGCGGCACGGCCGGCTGCGCGTGCGCCAGGTCGCTCATGCGCGGAAACAGCGCGCGCCGCTGGCGCACGGCGTCGGCATCGGACGTCATGGCACCGCCACCACCCGCGCCACTACCCGCGCCGCCGCCAGCGCCAGCGCCCGAACCGGAACCGCCCGCCGCGTGTTCGACCTTGGCGCTGCCGGGCGGCAAGGCACCCCCTTCGGTCAGCTTCAGGCGGTAGCGCGCTTCCTCGACGCCTTGGTCCTCAAGCAACTGGGCGACGGATTCGTAGAGGCGGTTGAGCTCGCCCGCAAAGGGCTTGGCCATGTGGCGCGCCCAATGCGCACGCAGTTCCGGGTCTTCCGGTTGATGGCCCAGCAATTGCAGCAGCGCGCCGCACAGCACGTCCGGGCGCAGCGGGTTCAGCTCGGCCCGCACCACCGGCAGGCCGAGCGCCGAACTCATGAGCGAATCAAGTCGCGACAGGTTTTGCTCGACCACCGGCATCACCGTCTGCTGCAGGCGCGAAGCTTCGACAAAGCGCGCCACCTCGGCGTCTTCGACCAAGGCCAGGTCGTCGTCGGCCACAGGTGCGCGCGCGCCGCTCGCCGGCACCTCGCGCGCGCTCATCAGTGCCTCGCCCACCGCCTGGTCCACCTGGCCCGGGAAGGCGGCGCGCAGCTCGGCACGCCGCTTGGTCAGCGCCGCCATCGCTTCGCCCAGCTGCAACCTGAGCGCGACGGATTTGGCACTGCGCTCGGCGCCTTCCAGCGCCGCCAGCGCGGCGTCCACGCAGCGGTCGATCAGCGACGACGACAGGAAGACCGCTTCCTGCCGGGCGCGATTGATCAAGGGGCTTTGGGTGCTGACGGCTTGCATGAACAGGAAAGAATTACCTCCGCCGATTCGAGCGAACGGGGCACGGCGAGATGGGCATCTGCCAGACTTTATAGCGTGTCGTGCGCGCCGAAGCCATGACAGCGCCCGTCAGGGGGCTGAAAAGAGCCAACAATGTCAACTTTGGCGAACTGTGGTGTCGGCATCGAATATCGGATCGACCGGCACCTGCAGCGCCGTCACCAGGTGGTTGGTCTTGCCCGCCAGGCCGACGATGGCCAGCAACTCGGCGTGCTGGGCCGCGCTCATGCCCTTGGCGCGCGCTGCGGCGCTGTGCGAGTGCACGCAATAGCCGCAGCCGTTGGCCACCGACACCGCGGTGTAAATCATCTCCTTGGTCAGCGGATCGAGCGCCGAGGGCGTGGCCATCACGCGCTTGACCTCGGCCCAGGTGGCTTCCAGCAGGTCGGCGTCAAAGGCCAGGTAGCGCCAGAAGTTGTTGATGAAGTCCGAACCCCGCGTGGTGCGGATGTCGTCGAAGACAGCGCGTACGCGGGCGTCCGGGTGCGCGTCATCGGCGGGGGCGACGGTGGACATCGATTGCTCCAATGCTATTGTTTACATAGCTGTCCGCGCTTGTCAATCAAGCGCTGGCGGCATTTTTCATGCTGAAACCCGGATCGGGCGCGTCAGGTACACAGCTTCGCGCCCGACGATCGGCTCGCGCGCGGGCATCAGCACCGTGCAATCGTCGCACGGCGCGCGGATCTCGCCGGCGTCGCCGTCGGTGGCGATCAACTCGCCCTCGGCGAAGGTCTCGAAGCCGATCAACGGTCGGGCAAACTTGAAATCGGGCGTGTGCACCATGCAGGTCTGCAGCAGCTCGAAGCGCCGCTGCGGCGCGGCCGACACGCCGCGCGGCGCTGGCTCGATCAGCCCGAAGTGCGCCAGAAAGTCCAGCGCCGTCGCCGTCGCCAGCTCGGCGCTGGCGCGCAGAAAATGCTGCCCGCACTCCACCACCAGCGCCACGCCGGCGGCGTCGCCATCCAGGCCATGCCGACCGTGCTGGATCAGCGGCGTGCCGCTGCCCAGGCCGCTGGGCATGACCAGGTGGGTGCCAACGCGACCCAGCGCCCCCAGCGCCAGCGCCGCGCGGGCATTGCGCGCAAAGTTCGGATAAACCCAGAACGGCGCCACCGGCTGGCTGGTGGAGTGAATGTCCAGAATGTGGTCGGCCGCTGCCACCACCGGCCGCAGCGCCCGCGCACGGCGCAACTCGGGGCTGTTCTGCGGGCCGTCCAGCCACTCGTCCGACCAGATGCGGTTGAGGTTGTGCACCAGTTGCCGGTTGGCAAACGGCGCGTCGTGGCGGAAAGCCTCGTACGCCTCGACATGCGCGAAGCTCACCGTCAGCGTGCCGATGCGCGGGCGCACGCCGTTGTCGAGCAGGTGCGTGGCCGCGACCATGCCGCAGATTTCGTTGCCGTGCGTCAGCGCGTTGATCAGCACGTGCGGCCCGGCCGTGCCGCTGTCGAAGCGGTGCACGTAGTCGATGCCGGTGTTGCCGGCGCGATAGGCCGACAAATCGCGCGGTACAACTTCAAGAGCGGGAGTGGAATGATCCATGCGGTGGTCGGGCAACGACGCGAAAGACGCCCATCTTATCGGCCCGGCTAAGCTCGCGCGCATGACCAACGCCCTGCCCGCCCACGTCCACCCCGTTGAACTCAAGCACGCCTACCGCCTGCTCAACACCGGCGCCTCGATCCTCATCAGCAGCGCGCATGGCGGCCGCCGTGACGTCATGGCCTGCGCCTGGAACATGGCGCTCGACTTCACGCCCGCCAAGCTGGCGGTGTGCCTGGACAAGGCGACGCTGACGCGCACGCTGGTCGAGGCCAGTGGCGAGTTCGCCATCGGCGTGCCCTGCGCGGCGCAGGCCGATCTGGTGTTCAGTGTCGGCAGCGTCAGCGGGCATGACCTGCGCGAGAAAGACAAATTCAGCGCCTTCGACATCGATCATTTCAGCGCCAGCCGCGTCAGCGCGCCCCTGGTCTCCGGCTGCATCGGCTGGCTCGAATGCCGGCTGATCCCCGAGCCGCACATCCAGCAGGCGCATGACCTGTTCGTGGCCGAAGCGGTCGCCGCCTGGGCCGACGAGCGCGCCTTCGCGGGCGGCAAGTTCCGCCCGCTCGACGACACGCCGCCCGAGTGGCGCACCTTGCACCACCTGGGCGCGGGCAACTTCGTGGTGCCGGGGGCGCAGATCCAGGGCGAGCGCTTGCAGTGACCCGCACTGGCACGGCCAGCGCAAGGCGTCGGATCAGGGCTCCAGCGTTGCCTTGAGCAGCGCGCCATCGGCCAGGATGTAGAGCGA
>JAGOVZ010000113.1 GCA_018060485.1 Ottowia sp.
CTGCCGACGGACCGCATCGGCGGCATCTTTCGCGACCTGTACGCGCGGCGCTTTTCGGCGCAGATTTACAACCTGCACAAGACGCGCGTCGAGCTGCGCGCCTACGTCACCAACCGCCACGGCCAGGTGGTGTACGACTCCACGGGGCGCGATCTGGGCAAGGACTATTCGGGCTGGCACGACGTGCGCAATACGCTGCGCGGCGAATACGGCGCCCGCACCACGCGCGACGTGGCGGCCGACAAGCACAGCAGCGTGATGTACGTCGGCGCGCCGATCCGCTGGAACGGCGAGATCGTCGGCGTGGTCACGCTCGGCAAGCCGGTGCAAAGCTTCGGCCAGTTCGTCTCGGCGGCGCGCGGCAACATCATTTCGGTGGGCATCGTGTCGGCGCTGTCTGCCTTGGCGCTGGCGCTGGTGCTTTCGTTCTGGCTGATCCGGCCGCTGGGCATCACCAGCGATTTGCTGGCCAGCCTGCGCACGGCGTGGTGGCATGACGAGCAGGGGCGCCGCCGCTTCAGCCCGCGCCGGGCGTGGCGCGCGCTGCGGGCGCAGGCGCGGGCGGCGGGGCAGGAGGTGCGCGACGCCATTGCCGGGCGCAACTACGTGCAGGACTACGTGCAGCAGCTCACGCACGAGTTGAAAAGCCCGATCTCGGCCGTGCGCGGCGCTGCGGAGTTGATGCAGGAGCCGGGCATGCCGCCCGATCAGCAACAAAAGTTCGCCGCCAACATCGCGCGCGAATCGCACCGCATGCAGGAGGTGGTGGATCGCATGATGGAACTCACGGCGCTGGAAAGCCGCCGCATGCTTCAAGACCAGCAGCGCGTGGAGCTGGCGCCCGTGCTGCACGAGCTGGTGGCCGGCGCCCGCGCGCGCGCGCCGCGCCTGCAGATCGTGCTCCAGATTCAGGACGAACTGGCGGTGGAAGGCGATGCCTTTCTGCTGCGCCGCGCCATCGGCAACCTGCTCGACAACGCGGTCGAGTTCTCCACGCCCGCCGGCGATGGCAGCGCCGACATCGCGCTGACCCTCGCGCGCGACGGGCGCATGGCCTGCATCACCGTGCGCGACCACGGCCCCGGCGTGCCGCCTTATGCCGAGGGCAAGGTGTTCGACAAGTTCTTCTCGCTGGCGCGCCCGGGGTCTCCCAAGCGTAGCACGGGGCTGGGCCTGTCCTTCGTGCAGGAGATCGCCACCTTGCACCAGGGCAGCGTCAGCCTGCGCAACGTGCAGCCGGGCGGCGAGCCCGTGGCAGTGGTGGAGCGCGCAGCGCGTGGCGCGCGGGCGGTGTTGCGGCTGCCGGCCCTCAAGGCGTGAGCGGCCCAAAAAAAACGGCCCCGAAGGGCCGCTCGTGAAAAATCACCTTTGGAGGAGGAGATTTGGAAATTCGTGTGTGTTCAGGCCGCTTTCCAGCTGCCGCCGTCTTGCTTGAAGACGATCTTCTCAGGCAGGTTGGACAGCGTGCCCTTGTAGACTTCGGCGCCGTTGACGGTGATGGCGAAGTTCTCTTCGTCCACCAGGAAGAAGGCCTGGCCCGTGGGGGCGGTTTGCAGCTCGCCGCAGCCTGTGGCCTTGACGTTCAAGCCGCCCACGCCTTGCCCGGAACCATCGACGAATTCGACGCGCACTTTCTTGGCACCCATTGATTTTCTCCTTGCCCTGGTTCGGGCTCTCAGCGTTGGTTGAAAAGAGCCTCGAATTTGCCATTGCCGCAGGCGTTTGGAACACCGTTCGACCCGGCTCGCGCGACAAATTGCACGCTTGACTTGCTCGGTTGCGAGCGGACGTGCGTCGCCCGCTACGACTTTTTTCACACGCACATGAATCAAACACTCACCTGATTAACATGTGATTAAACATGTTGCCTGCGCAGGACCAACAAGCGCGGGCAGCTAGGTTTTTTATAGCTGGCTTTGACGAATCAGGCCGGCGTCGGGGACTCGGCGGGCCCCGCATCCGACCCACCCAGCCGCCACCAGTCGACATGCCGCGTCGCCCACATCAGCGCCGCCAGCATGCCGAACACCAGCAGGGCGCCCAGCAGCAGCGCATTGCTTTCCGATGCCAGCAGCCCATACAGCGCGCCGTACAGCAGCGCCACGTACGCGGCCAGCGAGCCGCCGCGCTGCACGCTGCCCAGCACGGCGCTGAAGTACATCGCCAGCAGCGCCACGCTGGCGCCGGCCGCGCCCGCGTAGGCCAGCGCGAAGCCGATCTTCTCTGACAGCGCGATCAAGAGCAGAAAGAACACCGCAATCGACAAGCCGACCAGCGCGTACTGCACCGGGTGCAGCGCCAGGCGCTTGAACAGCTCGACCATGAACACCGCCATCAGCACCAGGCCGATGAACAGCACGCCGTACTTCACCGCACGCTCGGACATTGAATAGACGTTGACGGGCTGCACCAGCGCAACGTCGAAGGTGTCCAGCCCTTCAACACCCGCGAGTGACGCGCGCGCGTGCTCGCCGTGCAGCGACGCGCGCACCTGCTCGCGCGCCTGCGTGGTCAGCGCGGTGATGCGCCAGCGTGCGTCAAAGCCGCTGTCGGTCACCGTGCGCTCGGCCGCCAGAAACCGCCCGCCAAAGCGCGGGTGCGCCCAGGGCGAGGTGAAGTGCGCGCTGGTTTCGTCGCCCAGCGGCGCAATGGCCAGTTGGGTCTGGCCGTTCAGCGTCACGTCCAGGTTGAAGGGTATCGGCTGGCTGCCCACCAGCGCCTGCGCGGCGGCGGCCGACAACGGCGCATGCACGCCGGCGGCCAGCCAGCTCTTCTCGGGCACGTGCGGCACGCCGCGCGCAAACGCCAGCGCCTCGCCGTTCAAGGCCAGCTTGGGCGCGCCCTCCAGCCCGCGCGGGTCGCTGAGCGCCAGCGCCAGCACGGGCGGCAGCAGTTCGATGCTGGAGCCCTTCACGCGGCGCGGCAGTTGATCGGGCTTGAGTGGCGCAAAGTGGCCGCCCAACTTGGCCGACAGTTTGTAGAACGGCACCTTGAAGATGCCGCGGTAGCGCTCCTGCGGCACCAGGCTGCCGTTCACATCGAGTTGCTGCGGAAACTGAAGCTGCCAGCGCAGTTCTGATTTGGGCTCCAACCCGATTTGTTCGCCACGCTCATTGCGCTGCGCCACCTGCCAGCTTTCGACATAGGGCACCACCAGCAGCGGGCCGATCAGCTTCTGCGGGCCGACGTGGGTCAGCGCCAGCTCGTCGCGGGCGGCCTGCTGGCTGTCGCCGCGCGCGTCGATCAGGTTTTCGATCTGCCACAGCGGAATGCACAGCACCCCGAGCAGCAGCAACAGCATCAGGCTCTTGACGAGCATGGAATCGCGCCAGGCGGCGAGTCGGTTCATGGTTTTCCTCCAAGGGTGTGATGAGAAACGGCGCCGATGCTCGCCGCCGCAAGCGAACACCGTGTGAAGCGCGCGCAGCCCGCGTTTCACCCCCACTTCACGCCGACTTCACACAGCGCGTGCGTCTTTCTTGCGCGCTTCATCGCCCCTTCGAGCGCGAATTTCACAGTCACGGTCATGCGCTGCCGGCGATGTGAGGACGGCGGCGCGCCACGCACAACGCCTCACTTCACCCCAGAAGGAACAAGACCATGCGAGCCGACACCTTGACCGACACATTCACCGCGCTGCGCGAGCTGCCGCGCGCCGTGCTGCACAGCGTGGCACCCGCCGTGCCGCGCCCGGTGCGCCACGCGCTGCGCAGCGGCCAGCGCGCCATGCAACTGAGCCAGCGTGTGGCCTGGTATTCGCTGCTGTCGGCGCTGGTGCTGCTGGCGCCGCCCAGCCGCGCGCAATCGGCTGATGCCGAGAACACCAAGGCCGAGAGCCCCTACTTCTTCGTCAAGGGCGCGCAGCCCGGCGTCGATGCGCTGCCGCTCAAATCGACCGACGTGCAGGTCAACATCAGCGGCGTGATTGCCGACGTGGTGGTCACGCAGCGCTACAAAAACGAGGGCACGGTGCCGATCGAGGCGCGCTACATTTTCCCCGGCTCGACCAAGGCGGCGGTGAACGGCCTGAACGTGCGCATTGCCGACCGCCTGGTCGTCGCGCAGATCCGCGAAAAGCAGCAGGCCAAGGTCGAATACGACCAGGCCAAGAAGGAGGGCAAGACCGCCGCGCTGCTGGAGCAGCACCGGCCCAACGTGTTCCAGATGAACGTCGCCAACATCCTGCCCGGCGAAGACGTGGCGGTGGAGTTGCGCTACAACGAGCTGCTGGTGCCGACCGATGGCAATTACCAGTTCGTATTTCCAACGGTGGTCGGCCCGCGTTATGCCGGCACCACATCGAAGGCGCCGAGCGAAACCGGCAGCGGCCAAACCACCGCCCACGCGCAGGCCTTCCCCGCTCAACCCGTGCTGCGCGCCGGCGAGGTCAGCCCCGCCGCCTTCAACATGAAGGTGAATCTGGCCAGCCCCATCGGCATTCAAGAGATTCGCTCGCCCAGCCACGCCATCGACACGCAGATGGACGCCGGCAGCGCCGCCAAGCGCGCCAACGTGCAACTGGCCGCCAATGCCAGCCGCGTCGCCAACAACCGCGACTTCATCCTCGACTACCGGCTGGCTGGCAGCGCGATCCAGTCCGGCGTGCTGCTGCACAAGGGCGAAAAAGAGAACTTCTTCCTCGCCATGGTGCAGCCACCCACGGCCGTGCCGCAGGCGGCCATCACGCCGCGCGACTACATCTTCGTGGTCGACATCTCCGGCAGCATGCACGGCTTTCCGCTCGATACGGCCAAGGCGTTGATGCGCCAGTTGCTGGGCAACCTGAAGGCCAGCGACACCTTCAACGTGCTGCTGTTCTCGGGCTCGAATCGCTTTCTGGCGCCCAATTCCGTGCCTGCCACGCCGGCGAACATCAATGCGGCGATCCGCACGATTGAAGAAATGGGTGGGGGCGGATCGACCGAACTGCTGCCCGCGCTGCGCCGCGTGTACACGCAACCGAAGTCGCAAGAACTGTCGCGCACCGTCGTCGTCGTGACCGATGGCTACGTCTCGGTGGAAAGCGAAGCCTTCGCCTTGGTGCGCAAGAACTTGAGCCAAGCCAACGTGTTCGCCTTCGGCATCGGCTCGTCGGTCAACCGGCACCTGATGGAAGGCCTGGCGCGCGCCGGCATGGGCGAGCCGTTCATCATCACCAAACCCTCTGAGGCGAAAGAGCAGGCCGAGCGCTTTCGCAAGCTGATCGAATCGCCCGTGCTGACCAGCGTGAAGGCCAAGTTCGAAGGCCTGGATGTGTACGACGTCGAACCGCAAGCCCTGCCCGACGTGCTGGCCGAGCGACCGGTGATCGTGTTCGGCAAGTGGCGCGAGAAGACGGGCAGTGGCCCGACGCGCGTCGTTATCGAAGGCCGCGCTGCTAACGGCCCCTACACGCAGTCGCTGCCCATCGACGCACAAGCCGAATGGCAAGGCACCGGTGCCCTGCGCCACCTGTGGGCACGCCACCGCATCGCAGCGCTCTCGGATGAAGAGTCGCTCACCGGCGGCGACGCGCAGAAAGCCGCCATCACCAAGCTCGGCCTGGACTACAGCCTGCTCACGCAATACACCAGCTTCATCGCGGTGGACAAAGTGGTGCGCAACCTCGGCGGCCAGGGCGCCACGGCCAACCAGCCCAGCCCGCTGCCCGAAGGCGTGAGCAACCTCGCGGTGGGCGAAGCCAGCGCGCTGGGCGCGGCGGTGAGCAGCACGCCCGAACCCGAAACCTGGGCCGCGATGCTGGTGGTGCTGGCCGTGCTGGGCGCGCAAGTGGCGCGGCGCCAGCGCCGGCAGCCATTCACCGCGTGATGCTCAGACTCCCTCTCCCGCGAGCGGGAGAGGGCAGGGGTGAGGGTGTCTTGCTCCCTCCTCCGCTGGGGGAGGGTTGGGCTGGGGGCCGACCGCGCCACCTGATCCAACGCCGCCGCCCCTCACCCCAGCCCTCTCCCCAGAGGGGCGAGGGAGCGAGTCCCGGTGACTCGAATGCTCCCGTAGTCATAGCTGCTGGCGCTTGCCAAATAAGCGCTTAAGGCCCAAACCATCATGAACACCTCCTTGCTCACCCGCTCGCCCCGCCTCCTCAATACCGCCATGCGCATCGATCGCGCCCCCGCGCTGTTGTGGATCGGCCTGCACACCGCTGCCCTGTGGCCCACCTGGCGCTGGATGGCGGCGCGCGTGGCCGACGGATCGGACGAGCCGCTCGGCCTGCTCGCGCTGGCCGTGCTGGGCGCACTGCTGTGGTCGGTGCGGCGCGATCTGCGCTGCGCACCGCGCCTGCCCTGGCTGGCGCTGGCCGTGGTGGGCACGGTGGGCGCGACGGTCCTGCGTTCGGCAACGTCGCCGCTGGTGGCGGCGCTGCTGGCCATTGCCGCCTGGGCTTGCGGCTTGCTGGCTTTTCTGCCCGACGTGCGGCGCGGCGCCATGCGCGTGGCCGGCGGCGTGCTGTGGCCGGGGCGGCGGCACGACATCGCCACGCTGCCGGTGCTGGGGCTGGCGGTGCTGGCGCTGCCGCTCATCGCCTCGCTGCAGTTCTACGCCGGCTACCCGCTGCGTGTGGTCACCGCCGAAGCCAGCCGCTGGCTGCTGTCGCCGTGGTTTGCCGTGCTGCGTGAAGGCAGCAGCTTGAACGTGAACGGCCTGCTGGTCATCGTCGATGCGCCGTGTTCGGGCGTGCAGATGGCGTGGGCGGGCTACTTCACGGCGTGCGCGGTGGCGCTGCTGAAAGGGCTCGGAAACCGCGCGTTTGCGCTGCGGCTGCCGGCGGTCAGCGTGGCGGTGCTGGCCGGCAACGTCGTGCGCAACACGCTGCTGGTGGGGCTTGAAGGCGCGGGCCGCGCGCCCGGCGAGGCGCTGCACCAAGTCATCGGGCTGCTGATGCTGGCAGCGGTGTGCGGCGCCGTCGGCTGGTTCATGTCGCGCCCCGTGCGCGCGACGCAAAACTACTAAATCAATAGCTGCTTGCGCAGTCTGGACCGGCGACAACACCATGAAAAGCTTCAACACCTTCCATCACCGCGTGCTCGGCAAAGCCGTGCTGGCCATCAGCGCGTTGGCCTGCGCACTGGCCGGCGCGCTGCCTGCCAACGACGCCGCCGCGCTTGCGCGCGCCGCCGCCGAGATGCCGGCCACCTGGCAAGGCGAGCCGGTGCGGCCGCTGGCCTTGTCGGCGGTCGAGCAGCGCTTTGCCGAGCGCTTTCCCGGCAGCGTGGCGCGCCTGACCGACGGCCGGCAGATCGTGGTGCTGCGCCAGGTGCACCAGCCCACGCGCATGCTGCATCCGGCGGCGGACTGCTATCGCGGGCTGGGTTATCGAATCGAGGCTGAACGACTGGAACGAAGCACGGTGGCTGAAGACGCCCCCGTGCAGCGCTGCTTCACCGCCCGCAAGCACGGCGTCGCGCTGCGCGTGTGCGAGCAGATCGAAGACGCGCGCGGCCAGCGCTTTGCCGACACCTCCGCCTGGTACTGGGCGGCGGTGATGGGGAAAAGCGAAGGGCCGTGGCGCGCCGTCACGGTCACAAGGCCGCTGACCGAAGGTCTGATGTGAAAAGCGGCCCCGGCGTTTGAATAGCAAGCGCAGGCAGCTATCAAAAACATAGAAATCAACCGCTTCACCCAGGAGTTCGCCATGACCACCGTCACGACTTCTCTCCCGCCACTGCTGCGCCGCTTGGTGCAACTGGCTGTCGGCGTGCTGCTGGTGATCGCTATCGGCGCGGGCGCGCTGTGGGCCGTGCTGCGCATCGCGCTCGCGCCGGCCGCGGGCGAATGGGCGACCGAAATCGGGCGCGGCCCCTTCGCGCTGCAGGCCAGCGTGCCGCAACTGGTGTGGCTGGCCACCACGCCGTGGATCGGCGAGCGCCTGCACGGCGTGCGCGTGGCCACCCGGCTGGGCCCCGTCACGCTGGGCTGGGAGCCGGACAGCCCGAGCAACCCCGCGCCCGCGCTGGTGCTGCATTGCGAGCCGTGCACCGTGCCCCTGCCCGCCGGCGTCGGCCAGCCAGCGCTGACGCTGCCGGCCGCGCAGCTCACGCTGTCGCGCACCCTCACGGCGCAGAACGATCAGGCGCTTGACGGCTTGCTGCTGCTGG
>JAGOVZ010000114.1 GCA_018060485.1 Ottowia sp.
GCGCGGATCGACCCGGATGCCGCCCTTGGCGCCGCCGTAGGGCACGTTGACGGCCGCGTTCTTGACCGACATCCACGCCGCCAGCGCCATCACTTCCGACAGCGTGACGTCCTGGTGAAAGCGCACGCCGCCCTTGCCCGGGCCACGGCTGACGTTGTGCTGCACGCGGTAGCCCTCGAAGTGGGCGATGGTGCCGTTGTCCAGCTCGATCGGCACATCGACGATCAGCGCGCGCTTGGGGCGCTTGAGCGTCTCGACCCAGCGCGCGAGCGGGCCCAGGTAGGGCGTGACGCGGTCGACCTGCTGCAGGTAGATGCCCCAGGGGCCGAGGTGGTTGGGGTCCAGGTAGGACGGCAGCGCGTGGCTGGGCGCTGCGGCGGCAGGGGCGGGTGAACGGGTGGCCATTTCAGTCTCCTCGATTGTTGTGGGTGCCAGCGTGACAGCATACGCGAGGCGTGCGACACCACCCAGCAGGCTTTCCGATGATCGGCTAAAATGTACAAAATACTGGAGTTTGTACAAATGCAGATCGTGTCCGTGACCGAATTTCGCGCCCGCGCTGCCGAAATGGTCGACCTTGTGCAGAAGGGCGAAACCGTGCGCATCCTGCGGCATGGCAAGCCGGTGGCGGAGCTGAATCCCGTCAAGCAGACGCCGGACGAAGCAACGGTGCCGGCTTGGAAAAAGCCGTTCGAGCCGCTGCATATTCAGCGGGCCGATGGAAAAACGGGTGCGCAACTCATCATTGAAGAACGGGAGAGCGGCTGGTGATGCGCGTGCTGTTCGATACCTCGGCGCTCTACAAGCGCTACGACGCCGAACCTGGCCATGACCGCGTGATGGCCATCAGCGATGACGCAGACGACATCGTGGTGGCGCCACACTGCAAGACCGAAATTGCATCGGCCCTGAACCGGCAACGCCACGATGGCGAACTGACCCTGGCCGACTACACGCGCATCCTGGCCGTGGTGCAGCGCGATTTTGGCGGATTCACCTGCCAAGCCTTTGGGCCGACCGTCGAGATGCTGGCGATTGCTGCCATGGAATCAGCGCGCTTGCGTGCCATGGACGCGCTGCACATTGCCACGGCCCAGCACGCGCAAGTCGATTTGTTCGTGACGGCCGACCGACGCCAGGCCTCCGTGGCGCGCGCAGTCGGCTTGACGACGGAACTGATTGGGGAAAAGGAAGCGCCATGATCTATCCCCAAACCTTCGACGTCATCGTCGTCGGCGGCGGCCACGCCGGCACCGAGGCGGCGCTGGCGGCCGCGCGCATGGGCGCGCAGACGCTGCTGCTCACCCACAACATCGAGACGCTGGGCGCCATGAGCTGCAACCCCAGCATTGGCGGCATCGGCAAGGGCCATCTGGTGAAAGAGGTGGATGCGCTGGGCGGCGCCATGGCGCTGGCCACCGACGAGGGCGGCATCCAGTTCCGCATCCTCAACTCAAGCAAAGGCCCGGCCGTGCGCGCCACGCGGGCGCAGGCCGATCGCGTGCTGTACAAGGCTGCCATCCGGCGCCGCATCGAGAACCAGCCGAACCTGTGGCTGTTCCAGCAGGCGGTGGACGACCTGATGGTCGAGGGCGAGCGCGTGGTGGGCGCCGTCACGCAGGTGGGTATCGCTTTCCGTGGTCGCACCGTGGTGCTGACGGCGGGCACCTTCCTGGACGGGCGCATCCACGTGGGGCTGGACAACTACCAGGCGGGGCGCGCGGGCGATCCGCCCGCGGTGTCTTTGTCGGCACGCCTGAAAGAGCTGAAGCTGCCCCAAGGCCGCCTGAAAACCGGCACGCCGCCGCGCATCGACGGGCGCAGCATCGACTTTGCCGCCTGCGAAGAGCAGCCTGGCGACGGCATGCCCGGCGGCCAGAACCCGCACATGCCCGTGTTCAGCTTCATGGGCCGCGCCGACATGCACCCGCGCCAGTTGCCGTGCTGGATCACGCACACCAACGCGCGCACGCACGAGATCATTCGGTCGGGGTTCGATCGCAGCCCCATGTTCACCGGCAAGATCGAGGGCGTCGGCCCGCGCTATTGCCCCAGCGTGGAAGACAAGATCAATCGCTTTGCGGATAAAGAAAGCCACCAGATCTTCTTGGAGCCGGAAGGGCTGGACACGCACGAGGTGTACCCCAACGGCATCAGCACCAGCCTGCCGTTCGACGTGCAACTGGCACTGGTGCGCTCGATGAAGGGGCTGGAGAACGCCCACATCCTGCGGCCCGGCTATGCCATTGAATACGACTACTTCGACCCGCGCGCGCTCAAAAGCAGTTTCGAAACGCGCGACGTGAAGGGCCTGTTCTTTGCCGGCCAGATCAACGGCACTACAGGTTACGAGGAGGCGGCGGCGCAAGGCCTGTTCGCCGGCATCAACGCCGCGCTGCAATGCCGCCAGCTCGACGGCCGCGCCGACGACTTTGGTGGCTCATGGCTGCCGCGCCGCGACGAGGCTTACTTGGGCGTTCTGGTGGACGACCTCATCACCAAGGGCGTGACCGAGCCCTACCGCATGTTCACCAGCCGCGCCGAATACCGACTGCAACTGCGCGAAGACAACGCGGACATGCGCCTGACCGAAATGGGCCGGGCGCTGGGCCTGGTGGATGACGCGCGCTGGGATGCGTTCAGCCGCAAACGCGATGCTGTTTCACGTGAAACAGAGCGGCTGAAATCGACCTGGGTGAATCCACGCAATCTGTCGGCGACCGAGTCTGAGCGCGTGCTGGGGAAAGCGATCGAGCATGAGCACAACCTGTTCGATCTTCTGCGACGGCCGGACGTGGACTACGAAGCACTCATGAGCCTGGATGGCGGCAAACACGCCAGCACCGACGTTTCACGTGAAACACTGGGTGAGCTGTCCGCTGCCGTCATCGAGCAGGTCGAGATCGCCGCCAAGTATTCCGGCTACATCGACCGCCAACGTGACGAGGTGGAGCGCGCCGCGTACTACGAGGGGCTGCGCCTGCCGCCCGAACTCGACTATCTGCAGATTCCCGCCCTGTCCATCGAAGTGCGGCAGAAGCTGCAAAAGCACCGGCCCGAGACGCTGGGGCAGGCCGGCCGCATCAGCGGCGTGACGCCCGCTGCCATCTCCTTGCTGCTGATCCATTTGAAGAAGGGTGGCTTCAAGGGCTTCACCGGCGTCGCACCCGCCGTCGCCAAGGCGGCATGAGCCACCCGCAACAACAGCGCCTGGCCGAAGGCGCCACTGCGCTCGGACTGAATCTCTCTGCCGCGCAGCACGCGCAACTGCTGGCGTATCTCGATTTGCTCGCCAAGTGGAACAAGGTTTACAACCTGACCGCCGTGCGCGACCCGGCCGAGATGCTGACGCACCACCTGCTCGACAGCCTGGCCGTCATCGCGCCGCTGGTTCGTCACACGCAGGGCGGGGCGGCGCGCGTGCTGGATGTGGGCTCGGGCGGTGGTTTGCCCGGCGTCGTCATCGCCATCTGCTGCCCGGAAATGTCCGTTGCCTGTGTCGATGCCGTTGCCAAGAAGGCGGCGTTTGTCCAACAGGCGGCCGGCGTGCTCGGCCTGTCGAACCTGCGCGGCGTGCATGCCCGGGTTGAATCGATCACCGAGCCCTACGACGTCATCACCTCCCGCGCCTTCGCCACGCTGGCCGACTTCACCCAATGGTCGGCCGGCTCGTTGGGCGAGGACGGTGTGTGGATGGCGTTGAAGGGCAAGCATCCCACCGACGAAATCGCCGCGCTGCCGCCATCCGTCGCCGTGTTTCACGTGGAACAACTCACCGTGCCGGGTCTGGACGCCGAGCGCTGCCTGATCTGGATGCGCCCGACCAAGCCGTCACGATGAGCGCCGAGCGCTTCACCCGCTCGCCGGCTTTCCGCACCGCGCTCTGGGGTGGGCTGAGCGCCGGGCCGGTGCTGGCGCTGCTGTGGCCGGTGTTCGTGCGGCTGGAGTCCGGCGTCTGGCCCGCTTCGCCACTGGCCCTGACCCTGGCCATGCTGACGCTCGGCACGCTCACGGGCCTGGCCGTCGCCTTCACCATGATGCTGCCGGTGCTGAGCCTGCTCGATCTGCGCCCCGGCCCGCGCCTGCGCCGGACGGCTGTGGCGGCCGGGGGCGGCGTGTGTCTCGTCCTGGTCACGCTTTTCGGTCTTTTCTCGGGTGCCGAACGCCTTGGATCGCAGTGGCCCTTGGGCTTGCTTCTTACAATCGTCGGGGCGCTGTGTGGCTGGCTGGGTGCGATGGCCGTCCCAGCCGCTCGCCCGGCCTGCCCGGACTAAACAGCTCGCCCGCCCATGCCCGCCATCACCGACTACCCCGCCTTTGTCATTGCCATCCTGCTGTTCCTGGCCATTCCCGGCCCGGGCAACCTGGCCATCATTTCCAGCACGGCGCAAGGGCGGGTGCGCGGCGGGCTGGCGTCGACCTTCGGCATCATCGCGGGCGATCAGATTCTGATGTGGTGCGCGGTGGCCGGCGTGGCGGCCTTGCTCAAAGCTTATCCAGCGGCGTTCGCGGCGGTGCAGTGGCTGGGCGCGGCGTACCTGGCGTATCTGGGCGTGCGCCTGCTGCTGGCCAAGCCGGGGCAGGGCGCGGTGCTGACGCTCAAGCCGGGCCACTTCTTCAAGCAATCGTTCTTCATCACGCTGCTCAACCCCAAGGCCATCGTGTTCTACATGGCCTTCTTCCCGCTGTTCATCGATCCGGCCCGGCAGCCCGGCTTGGCCACCTTCGGCGCCATGGCGCTCACCATCGCGGTGCTGACGTTTCTGTACGGCCTGGTCGCCACGCTGCTGGCGCACCATCTGGCCGAGCGCGTGCGCGCCAGCCCCCGCATGTCCAGCGCGCTCAGCAAGCTGGCGGGCATGTGTCTGCTGGGCTTTGGGCTCAAGCTGGCGATCAGCAAGTAAACCGATTCACGTCAGCACCCACTCTCACGCCATGGCGCATATTTTCTGCATTGCCAACCAGAAGGGCGGCGTCGGCAAGACGACGACCACCGTCAACCTGGCCGCCGGCCTGGCCAAGATCGGCCAGCGCGTGCTGATGGTCGACCTCGACCCGCAGGGCAACGCCACCATGGGCTCGGGCGTCGACAAGCGGGCGATGGCGCTGTCGGTCTACGACGTGCTGCTGGAATCGGCCAGCATCGCCGAAGCCGCCAGCGTGCCCGACAAGCTGAAAGACGCCGGCTGCGCCTACGCCGTGCTGGGCGCCAACCGCGAGCTGGCCGGTGCCGAGGTCGAACTGGTCGGCGAAGAGCGCCGCGAGCGCCGCCTGAAAGACGCGCTGGCCGCCGTCGATGGCGACTACGACTTCGTGCTGATCGACTGCCCGCCATCTTTGAGCATGCTCACCCTCAACGGCCTGTGCGCCGCGCAGGGCGTGATCGTGCCGATGCAGTGCGAATACTTCGCGCTCGAAGGCCTGGCCGATCTGACCAACACCATCAAGCAGGTTCACGCCAACCTGAACCGCGACTTGAAGCTGATCGGCCTGTTGCGCGTGATGTTCGACCCGCGCATCACCCTGCAGCAGCAGGTCAGCGAGCAGCTCAAGACGCATTACGGCCCCAAGGTGTTCGACGCCGTGATCCCGCGCAACGTGCGCCTGGCCGAGGCGCCCAGCTACGGCCTGCCCGGCGTGGTGTTCGACCCGTCGGCCAAGGGCAGCAAGGCGTTTGTCGAGTTTGCAGAGGAACTGGTGGCACGCGGCTTGCGCTGAGCGGGGCGGCTGGGCGGCGATGAGGCGCCGCACATTCCGAAACGTGCCGCCTGTCATTTCAGGTTAAAAACGGCCCTGGCGCTTGTCCAGAAAGCGCGAGCAGCTATCAAATTATGAGTAATCTTTCAGCCGCCCGGGCGCCCGCCAGCGAACCCTGGATCGACTGGGGCAAGGCCATTGCCGCCCAGTGCATCGTGTGGCACCACCTGGTGCACTACGGCCCGCTGGCGCCGCGCCTGCGGCTGTGGCTGCCACGGCTGGTCGATTGGCTCGACCAGCGTGCGCTGCTGGCGGTGCAGGTGTTTCTGGTGATGGGCGGCTACCTGGCCGCACGCAGCCTGTGGCCGCAGCCCGGGCGCCCGCGCATCACGCTGGCCGACTGGCCGCGCCGCATGGCGCAGCGCTGGCGCCGGCTGATGCCGGTCTACCTGGCGGCGCTGGCACTGGCGCTGCTGGGCGCCGCGCTGGCGCGCCACGGCCTGCAGGACGCCGACACCCCCGCCGCGCCCACGCTGGCACAACTGGCGGCCAACGCGCTGCTGCTGCAAGACGTGCTGGGGCAGGACGCCCTGAGCGCCGGTCTGTGGTACGTCGCCATCGACCTGCAACTGTTTGCGCTGCTGGCGGCGCTGGCCGCCGTGGCGGCGCTGTGGCAGCCGGCCGCCACGCCGCCGCCGTGGCGCGGGCGCTCGCGCACGCGGGCGCGCACGATCCCGGCGCCCGCACGTCGTGCGCCGGCGCTGTGGGGCGTCGCGGCGCTGGGCGCGGCCGCGCTGGCGTCGCTGGGTATCTTCAACCTGGACGCGGCGGGCGACGCCTGGGCGCCGTACTTCTTCGGCAGCTACGCGCTCGGCGTGCTGGCCGCCTGGGGCCGGGCCGACGCCCGCCGCGCGCGCTGGGCGGGGCTGATCGTCGCGCTGGCAGCCGCCGGCTTGCTGTTGGCCTGGCGCGACCGCGTGGCGCTGGCGGCCCTGGTGGCGCTGCTGCTGCTGTGGCAGCCGGGGCGCGAGCGCATGGCCGGCGCGCGCGTGCAGCCGCTGATGGCCTGGCTGGCCGCGCTGTCTTACGCGCTGTTTCTGGTGCACTACCCGGTCAGCCTGATGGCGAACACCGTGTTTGAAGCCGTCATGCCGCCCAGCCCTGCGGCGGCGGCGGTCGGCTTGCTGTTCACCTGGGCGGTGAGCCTGGGGCTGGCCTGGCTGCTGTGGCGCGTGCTGGAGCAGGGCAGCGCGCCGTGGCAGCGCTGGCAGGCGCCGTGGCTCGGCGCGCGAAGGGCCGCGGGATGACGGCGCCCGTCGTGCTGACCTTGCCCGGCTGGCAAGGCAGCGGCCCCGACCACTGGCAAAGCCGCTGGGAAGCCCTGCACGGCTACACCCGCGTGGAGCAGCACGACTGGCTGCGCCCGTTGCGCGGCGACTGGACGGCGCGCCTCGACGAGGTGGTGCAGCAGCAGGATCGCCCCGTGCTGCTGGCCGCGCACAGCCTGGGCTGCCTGCTCACCGCCTGGTGGGCCGCGCATTCGCGCCACACGCACCGAGTGGCCGGCGCGCTGCTGGTGGCGCCGCCCGAGATCGAGCGCGACGACCTGCGCCAGCAGATCCCCGGCTGGGCGCCGCCCGCGCGGGCGCGCCTGCCCTTTGCCAGCATCGTCGTCGCCAGCAGCGACGATGCCTACGGCAGCCTCGAATCCGCCAGCCGCCTGGCGGCCGATTGGGGCGCCACGTTTTACAACATCGGCCCGCGCGGACACATCAATGCCGAATCGGGGCTGGGCGATTGGGATGAGGGACTGGCGCTGCTGCGCAGCCTGGCGCCGGCCATCGATACCCGCTGAGAAAACTATCAAATCAATAGCTGTTGGCGCAGCATAGACAGGCGCTGGCGGCCGATTTAATTTAAAACATGACCCATCCCGCGCTGCTCATCATCGACGTGCAACAAGGCCTGTGCGAAGGCGCGGGCGCGGCGTTTGACGGCGCGGGCACCATCACCCGCATCAACGCCTTGAGCGCGGCCGCGCGTGCGGCGGGTGCGCCGGTGGTCTTCATCCAGCACGAGGCGCAGAACGAGTTGCGCCACGGCAGCCGTGAATGGCAACTGGCCGATGGGCTGATCGCCGAGCCCGGCGACGTGCGTGTGCGCAAGACGACGCCCGACAGCTTCAACCAAACCGAGCTGCAGGCGCTGCTGAACGAGCGGCGCATCGACGCGCTGGTCATCTGCGGCATGCACACCGAGTTCTGCGTCGACACCACCTGCCGCCGCGCGATGGCGCTGGGCTGGCCCGTGTGGCTGGCGGCCGATGCGCACACCTCGGCCGGCAACGCGGCGCTGACGCCGCAGCAGGTCATCGCGCACCACAACG
>JAGOVZ010000115.1 GCA_018060485.1 Ottowia sp.
CCATCGCCATGCGCACGCTGTGCGCAGCGGCCACCAGGTCGGTGCGGGCGCCGCAGCGCTCGGCCAGCAACGTCATCTACGACGCGCCGCCGACGGCGCCCGAAAAGTACATCGTCGCCCTGGTTTCCGCAGCAGACCAGCCCTGAAGATCGGCGCCCAGCGCGCCCCGCAAGACCAAGCCGAAGCCCAGGCCCAGCAGCAGCGCCCAGCCAATGCCGAGCGCGACAGCCCACCACAGGCTCAGCACCAGACGCGTCACCTCGGGCGTGAAGTACAGCCCCAGCGCGGCGCCTATGGCCCACTGCCCGGCGTTGCGCAGCGCCGCTTCGCTGTGCGTCGGCGCGCCCGCCAGGGTGGCCAGCGCGGTCGCCAGCAGCGGGCCGATCATCCACGGCACCGGCAGGCCCAGCGCCACCGCCGCGCGCGCCGCCAGCCAGGCCAGCAGCAGCGTGCCAAGCGTGCGCGGGGCGCGGCGGGCAATGGCGAAAGCGACTCGGGCATGGCGCGTGTGGGCGCTTAGTATGGCGCGATGCACCAAGCCCTTCGCCTCATCCTGACGCTCAGCGCCGCATGGCTGCTGACGGCCTGCGCCGCGCCGGCACGGCCGCTGTCCGCGCACGAGCAGGCGCGCCTGTCCGCGCTGCTGCCGGCCGATGCGCTGCTGGTCGGCGAGCAGCACGATGCGCCGGAGCATCAGCAATTGCAGCGCCAGATCGTCGACTGGCTGGCCGCGCGCGGCGATCTGGCCGCGCTGGCCATGGAAATGGCCGAACGCCCGCACACCACCGCCGGCCTGCCGCGTGATGCCAGCGAAAGCGCGGTGCGCGCCGCATTGGCGTGGGACGAGGCCGGCTGGCCCTGGGCCACTTACGGCCCGGTGGTGATGGCCGCCGTGCGTGCGGGCGTGCCGGTGCGGGGCGCCAATTTGCCGCGTGCCGACATGCGCCGCGCCATGGCCGATCCAACGCTGGATGCGCGCCTGCCGCCCGCGATGCTGGCCGAGCAAGAAAGCCGCATCCGCGAAGGCCACTGCCACGCACTGCCCGAGTCGCAGATTCGCCCCATGACGCGCATCCAGATCGCGCGCGACGTCGCCATGGCGCAAACGCTGACCGAGGCGGCCAACCACGGCAGAACCGTGCTGCTGGTGGCCGGCAACGGGCATGTGCAGCGCGGCTTGGGTGTGCCGCAGCACTTGCCGGCGGGTTTTGAATCCAAAGTGCTGTCGGTGCAGGCGAGACAAGCGCAAGCAGCTATGAATACCGAAGCATCCGACACGCCACGGCGCGCCGGCGCCGACCTGGTCTGGTCGACACCGGCGCTGCCGCCGCGCGATCATTGCGCGGCGTTTCGCCCGGCTGCGGCGCCGCGCTGACCGCCAACGGTCTCAGCGCCGATACGGGTCGTTCGGCCGGCGGTCGTAACGGTTGGGCACGCCGTCGCGGTCGTTGTCGCGCCAACCGGGGTGGCCGTAGGGCGGCCGGCCGCGGTTGTCCCACTGGCGCGGCGGCTGCGCACGCACCGGCCGCATGTCCCAGCGCTCGGGCTGATAGACCCAGTGATCGCCGCGCGACACCCAGGTCGGCCCGACGTAGGTGTAGCCCGGGCGATCGGCCACCCAGTGGCCACGGCGCCAGATGTAGTTGTTGTGCGCCCATTGATAGTGGCCCGGCGCCCACACGTAGCCGGGGCGCGCTGCCGGCATCACCTCGACGCGCGGCGGCGGTGGGGGCGTGCCGATCTGCACGTTGACGTAGGCCTGTGCCTGCGCCGCCGTCGGCAGCGCCAGGGTCGCACCGGCGCCCAGCAGCGTGGCACCGGCCAGCATCAGGGCCTTGAGGGAGGTTGCGGTCATGGTCTTTTCCTTCGAAAAACTGAACACGACCATTCAACGCGCCAGCCCGGCCATCTGCTGTAAACCGCTTGCAAAGCTTTGAAAAGCCGGGTGTCCGCCCGCTTACCAGGTGTCGACGAAGCGCCCGCCTTCGACAGGCCGCACCCGCGCCGACGTCAGCCCGCGCGCCAGCCAGGCGCGCGTGTCGGCCGGGTCGATCACGGCGTCGATCTCCAGCGTGGTGGCCATGTTCATCGCCTCGCCGTGGTGATACTGCTGCGCGACCAGTTGGTTGAACAGCGCATCGCGCTCTGGCCCTTCCGCCACCGCTTCCAACTCTTTTCGAAAGCCCAGCCGGACCGCGCCTTCGAGCCCCATGCCGCCGAATTCGCCGGTGGGCCAGGCGATGGTGAAGAACGGCTGGTGAAAACCGCCCGCCGCCATGCCCATCGCGCCCAGACCATAGCCCTTGCGCAGCACGACGCTGAAAAACGGCACGCGCAGCGCGCCCGCCGCCACGAACAGCCGACTGACGTGGCGCACCTGCGCGGTCTTTTCCACCTCCGGCCCGACCATGAAGCCGGGCGTGTCGATCAGGCTGACGATGGGCAGGCCGTGGGCGTTGCACAGTTGCATCAAGCGCGCGCCCTTGTCGGCCGCGTCGGCATCGATGGCGCCGCCCAAGTGCAGCGGGTTGTTGGCCATCAGGCCCACGGGCCGGCCTTCGATGCGCGCCAGCGCGGTGTGGATTCCAGTGCCAAAACCCGTGCGCAGCGGCAACAGACTGCCTTCGTCCACCAAGCCCTGCATGGCCGCGCGCGTATCGTAGGCGCGCAGGCGGTTTTCGGGCACCACGCGGCGCAGCAGGCGCTGGTCGGGCGTGATCCAGTCGCGGGTGTGGCCCTGGAAGAAGCCGAGGTACTGGCGCGCCGCATGCACGGCTTCTTGCTCGTCCGCCACCAGCACGTCGATCACGCCATTGGCGTGCTGCACGGCGCTGGGGCCCACATCCTCGGGCGCGAACACGCCCAGCCCGCCGCCTTCGATCATGGCCGGGCCGCCCATGCCCAGGTTGCTGTCCTTCGTCGCGATGATCACGTCGCTGCACCCCACCAGCGCCGCGTTGCCGGCAAAGCAGCGCCCGGCGACGATGCCGACCACCGGCACCTGACCCGACAGTGCCGCATAGGCCGCGAAAGTGCCCACGTGCAGACCGGCCAGCACGTTCGCATCGACATCGCCCGGGCGCCCGCCTCCGCCTTCGGCGAACAGCACCACGGGCAGTTTTTCTTGCAGCGCCAGGTTCAGGATGCGGTCCGTCTTGGCGTGGTTGCGCATGCCCTGCGTGCCGGCCAGCACGGTGGCGTCGTACGCCATCACGGCGGTGCGGGCGCGCTCGGGGCCGAAGAGCGCGCCATTGACGCCGCCCACGCCTGTCACCATGCCGTCGGCCGGGGTGTTGGCGATCAGGTCTTCCACGCTGCGGCGGCGCGTTTGCGCGGCAATCGCCAGCGCGCCGTATTCGATGAAGCTGCCTTCGTCGCACAAATCGGCAATGTTCTCGCGCGCGGTGCGCTGGTTGCGTGCGTGGCGTTTGGCCATCGCGTCAGGCCGCGCGGCGTCGAGCGTGCGTGCGTGGCGGTCGATCACGCGCTGCAGATCGGCGCGAATGTGGTCGGGGTCGTGCGCGGCCTGTTGGGCGGTGGTGATGTCGGTGGCGTGATCGGCTTTTTCCAGCATCAGGATCGCGTCGCCGGGTGCCACGTACGCGCCGACTTCGACCAACACGGCGCGCACCACGCCGGCGTGCGGCGCATTCAAGGCGTGCTGCATCTTCATGGCTTCCAGCACGGCGAGTTCGGCGCCGGCAGGCACGCTGTCACCAACCTGCACCGACAGCGCCACCAACCGCGCCGGCATGGGCGCCAGCACAGCGCCGGGCGGTGCGTCGGTCATCGGTGCGATGCGCGGATTTTCAGCATGACTTCGGCCGTCAGTGCTTGTCTGTAAAGCGCGAGCAGCTATCTTTTCAGAAGCATCAACGAGTTCCGGCAACACCGATTCCAGCCAGCGCGTGTGCACCGCTTGCGTCGCCATTTCGGGCCGTTCGGCCAGTGCGCGCAGCAGATTCAGGTTGGTGGCCACGCCGTCGATGCGCACCTCACCCAGCGCGCGGCGCGAGCGGCGCAGCACGTCGGCGAAGTCGCGGCTGGGCGAGTGCACGATCAGCTTGGCCAGCAGCGTGTCGTAGTGCGGCGATGGCGCGGCGCCGGCAAAGCCATGCGTATCGACGCGCACGCCGGGGCCTTGCGGCAAATCGAAGCGCGTGAGCGTGCCGTGGCCGGGTGTGGCGCTGCCATCGACCGCGAGCGTTTCGGCATTGATGCGCCACTGGATCGCGTAGCCGCGCGGCGCGGGCGCGCGGGCCGGATCCAGCCCCAGATCGGCCAGGCTCTGCCCCGCCGCCAGCGCCATCTGCGCCTGCACCAGATCGACGCCGGTGACGGCTTCGGTGATGGTGTGCTCCACCTGCAGGCGCGCGTTGGCCTCGATGAAGACGAAGGGCAGGTCGGCGGATTGAAGATCAGCCAGGAACTCAAACGTGCCCAGCCCTTCGTAGCGCACGGCGCGCGCCATGGTGAGCGCGCCATCCACGATGCGCGCGCGCAGCGCATCGGGCAGGCTGGGGCTGGGCGCGATCTCCACCAGCTTCTGAAAGCGCCGCTGCAAGGTGCATTCGCGCTCGCCCAGCGCCATCACGGCGTGGCCGTCGCCCAGCACCTGCACCTCGATGTGGCGCGCGCCGCGCATCAGGCGCTCGACGTACACATCGGCAACGCCGAAGGCGGCCAGCGCCTCGCCCCGGCAGCGTTCGTAGGCGGCGGCAAGATCGGCTGCGTTTTCAATCGCGCGCATGCCGCGCCCGCCACCACCGCCCACGGCCTTGATAACGATGCCGTTCGCGGCATGCTGCGTGAAGAAGTCGCGCGCCTCATCCAGCGTGACCGCGTGCGACACGCCGGGCATCAGCGGCACGCCGCAGCGCTGCGCCAAGTCGCGTGCGGCGGCCTTGTCGCCGAACAGCGCCAGTTGATCGGGTGTCGGGCCGATGAAGCGCACGCCCACCGCCGCGCAGTCTCGTGCGAAGTCGGCGCGCTCGGCGAGAAAACCGTAGCCGGGGTGCAGCGCGTCGCAACCGTGCTGAAGCGCAATGGCGATCAACCGCGCGCCATCCAGGTACGCCGCCGGCCCGCTGGCGCCCAGCGCCACCGCCGCGTCGGCCGAGCGCACATGCGGCGCCTGCGCGTCGTCGTCGGCGTACACCGTGACGCTCGCCACACCCAGATCGCACAAGGCGCGCACGATGCGCAGCGCCACCTCGCCACGGTTGGCCACCAGAACCTTGTTGAACATGATTGCTTCCAAATCAGGAGCTGCCTGCGCTTGATTTACCTGCGCTAACGGCCAAAAACACTTGAACCCTCAACTCGCCTTCAACAAGCGCCGCAGCACCTTGCCCGCGCCCGTGGTCGGCAGCACATCGATGAACTCGACGTACTTTGGCACTTTGTAGGTCGCCATGTTGTCGCGGCTCCAGGCGATCAGTTCATCCGCCGCCAACTCGGCGCCCGGCTTCTTGACGATGAAGGCCTTGACTACCTCGCCCTTTTCCGCATCAGGCTCCGCCAGCACGGCGGCCTGCGCCACGGCGGGGTGTTTGATGAGGATGGTCTCCACCTCTTCCGGGAACACGCTGTAGCCCGAGACCTTGATCATCTCCTTGGTGCGGCCGATGAAGGTGAGATAGCCCTCGGCGTCCAGCTTGCCCTGGTCGCCCGTCCACACCCAGCCGTCGTTCAGCGCCTTGGACGTGGCCTCGGGCTTGTTCCAGTAGCCCTTGAAGTTGCCGGGCGACTTCACGGTGATTTCGCCCACTTCGCCCGCCGGTTTTTCAACGCCCGTGTCGGGATCGACGATGCGGATCGTCACGCCCCGCATCGGCTGCCCGTGCGTGCCCCAGCGGATGGCATCGTGCGGCATGCCGGTGTCCATGGTGTGCGTTTCGCTCAGGCCGTAGGCGGCTTCGTAAGACAGGCACGGCCCCTGCGTGAACGCCTGCCATTGCTGCGCCAGCGCCTCGGTAAAGGTGATGCCAAAACTGGTAACGGGATTGCGCTGCAAGCTCTTCAAATCGTAGCGAGCGGCATCCGGCACCTGCATGCTGGCGACGTTCATCGGGGCGATGGAATACCAGTGCGTGACCTTGTAGCGGTCAATGGCTTGCAGAACCGCCACCGGATCAAAGCGGAACAGCAGCACCTGCGTCGCGCCCACGAGGATGGGCACGTTCACGCCCATCAACATGCCGGCGATGTGATATAGCGGCGCGACCGACAGCGCCACATGGTCCGATCCGATGCCGGCGGACTGCGCCGTCACCGTGGTCTTGAAGAGTGCGTTGCCAAAGCTCAGCATCGCGCCCTTCGGCAAGCCGGTGGTGCCGCTGGTGTAGGTCATCAGGGCGATGTCGTCCATCGTGATGTTTTGGGGCGCTGGCGCTTGCCCCGCCTGCGCACCGCGCTGCGCAATTGAGAGCATGTCTGTGGCGTCGTCGGGCAGCGGTGCGGGCGCGGCCTGTAGTTCCGCTGGCAAGTCGATAGTCGGTTCTGGCGGCAGCAGGTCGCCATAGCGCACCGCAAGCACGTGCTCCAGCGCCGTCTGCCCGCGCACTTGCTGGACGATCGGCAGCAGGTTGTCGGCGGCGATGATGGTGCGCGCCTTCAGGTCATCAAGCTGGTATTGCAGCTCGTGCGCCTTGTTCAGCGGCCCGCACGGGCACACGATGGCGCCGATCTTCTGGATCGCGTAGTGCGCCACCACGTACTGCGGGCAGTTGTTCATGAACAGCGCCACCGGCTCGCCCTTTTGCACGCCCAGCGACTGCAGGTGCGCGCCCAGGGCGTCGCTCCAGCCGTCCAGCTCGCGCCACGTGATGGCGCGGCCGTACCAGACGATGGCCGGCGCATCGGGCTTTTCGCGCGCGTGGCGGCGCAGGTGTTCGTGCAGGGGCTGGTCGGCGGTCATGGGGCGTCCTCGGTGATCGGTTGCGGGTCAATATAGCCACGCGGCGGCCTGGGCGGCGCGGGCTGCCATCGCCTGCGCGACAATCGCGCCCGATGCAAGACACCTACATCCTGACCCTTTCCTGCCCCGACCGCCCGGGCATCGTGCACGCCGTGTCGGGCTTTCTGGCCGAGCGCGGCGGCAACATCGAAGAGGCGGCGCAGTTCAACGACCAAGGCACCGGCCTGTTCTTCATGCGCGTGCAATTCAGCAGCCCGACCGGCGATGCGGCGCCGCTGCGCGAGCAGTTGGGCGCGCTGGCCGAGCGCTTTGCCATGCGCTGGCAACTGCACGCGCGCGCAGAGGCCATGCGCTGCGTGATCTTCGTCAGCCGCGAAGGGCATTGCCTGAACGATCTGTTGTTCCGCTGGAAGAGCGGCCTGCTGCCCTTGGATATCCGTGCCATCGTCAGCAACCACCGTGACTTCTACCAATTGGCGGCCGGCTACAACGTGCCGTTTCACCACATCGCCGTGACCAAGGCCAACAAGGCGCAGGCCGAGGAGCGGCAGATGGAAATCATCGAGGCCGAGGGCGCCGATCTGGTGGTGCTGGCGCGCTACATGCAGGTGCTGTCGGACGACATGTGCCGCCGGCTGGCCGGGCGCGCGATCAACATCCACCACAGCTTTCTGCCCAGCTTCAAGGGCGCCAAGCCGTATTACCAGGCGCACGACCGCGGCGTGAAGCTGATCGGCGCCACCGCGCACTACGTGACGGCCGACCTGGACGAAGGCCCGATCATCGAGCAGGACGTGGCGCGCGTGGACCACACCGACGCCGTGGAAGACCTGACGGCCGTCGGCCGCGACACCGAAAGCCAGGTGCTGGCGCGGGCGGTGAAGTGGCACAGCGAGCACCGGGTGCTGCTCAACGGGCACCGAACCGTGGTGTTCAGATGACGGAATGATTGAAGCCGCTGGGACGGCTTCAATGACGAAATGACCGGGCCCCGGTCATGGCGCGCCGGCGCCGTCATCGAAGGCCGACAGGCCGAGGTCATTGCGTCATGGTTTTGGCGCCCGGCTGCCGAAAATCGCCGTGCCGATGCGCACCATGGTGCTGCCGGCGGCAATCGCGGCTTCCAGGTCGTCGCTCATGCCCATCGACAGCGT
>JAGOVZ010000116.1 GCA_018060485.1 Ottowia sp.
GGCCGGCCGAGCCATCGGCTCGCCCGTGAAATCGCGTAGTTCACCAGGCAATACAGCAGCGCGACGATGAGGTACACGGGCACCAGCGAGTGGTAGTTGGCAATGAGCACCTTGGCGTTCTGCATCAGCTCGCCGTAGGTGACGACGTAGCCGAACGTGGTGTCCTTCACCACGATGACCAATTGCGCGACCAGTGCCGGGACGATGTAGCGCAGCGCCTGCGGGAAGACGATGGAGAAAAACACCTGGGCCCCGGTCATCCCCAGGCTGCGCGCCGCTTCGGTCTGGCCGCGGGGCACGGCGAGCACGCCCGCGCGATAAACCTCGGCCACCACGGCGGCGGTGCTCAAGGCGATGGGCAGCGTCAGCATCCAGTACGTGCTCAGCTTGATGCCGACCTGCGGAAGCACCAGAAAGCACACATAGATGAGCAGCAGCGTCGGAGTGCCGCGCAGGAACTCGATGACCGCCACGCTCGGCCATCGCAGCAGTCGCCAGCGCGCCAGGCGCCCGACCAGCAGCACCAACCCGAGCGTCAATGCGATGACGGCCGCCATCGCGGCCGAGGCCATGGTTCCGAGCAGTCCTTTGGCCAGAAAGGACCAGGTGGTCGGCCAGGCGAAGAATTCCCAGAGTCGGGCGTCGAGCTGCCCTGCGGCATGGAACTGAAGCGCGACGCCCGCCGCCAGCACCAGCAGCACGGCGGCCGCGATCCAGTTCATCGTCCGCAGGACGGCCTGGGCGCGCAGGCTTGGGGCGCCGAACAGGATGTCATCCAGCGGGCGGCTCATCGCAGGATCCTCAGCTTCTTTTCCAGCATGGCGCCCGCCCAGCCGATGAGCAAACCCGTCGCCACGTACAGCGCCGCGGCCACCGCGAAGGCCGGAATGCCGGCGGCGGAATCGTTGGCGATCTTGGACACCAGCGTGGTCAGCTCGCGGCCCGGAAACGGCACCTGCGAGGCCAGCGAGGTCGACAGCATCAGCGCAATGAGCAGCGAGGTCATGGGCTGCACCACCGAGCGCAGCGCCTGCGGCAGCACCACCGAGGTGATGACTTGCAGCGGCCGCATGCCCAGACTGAGCGCGGCCTCTGCCTGGCCGCCGGCGACGGTGTTGATGCCGGTGCGCAGGTAGTCCGCCGTGAACGCGGAGCAGACCAGCGCCAGGGTCAGGATCACGCTGGGCTCATAGTCGATCACCACCTGAAGATCGGGCAGCGCGAACACGATGAAGATCAGCAAGGCCACGCTGGGAATGTTGCGGAAGATCTCGACGTAGCCGGTCAGAACGAAGCGCAGCGGTGGCAAAGGCAAAAGCCGGAGCACCGTCACCAGAACGCCCAGCAGGAAGCCGGGCACAAACGACAGGACGGTGAGCTTCCAGGTCAGCAAAAGGGCCTGCCCGAAGGCAGGCCCGTACTCGGCCAGGAGCCTGGAAACATCGCCCACGGGCCAGCCCAGAAAAAACGGCGGAATCGACCGTGCGCTGGATCAGGGGAGCGCGGGCGGCGTCGGCACCGCCGTGCTGCCGGTGCGCTCACCAATCGCGATGGTCCACAGCTTGGCCCAGATGCCATCGGCTTCCACCTTCTTCAGAAAGGCATTGACGAAGGCCACGCCGTCCGAGCCCTTGGGCAATCCGATGCCGTACGGATCCTGCGCACCAAAGGGCGCGCCCGCCAGTTTCATGTCGCCGGCCCCGAGGCTCAGGGCATTGAGCAGCAGCGTGTGGTCGGTCACATAGGCGTCCACGCGGCCCTGGCGCAGCGCGTCCAGCGCTTCCTGGTGCGTCTGGAACTCCTGCACCACCGCCTTGGGCGCGTGCTGCGCCAGGATCGCTGGCCCGGTGGAGCCCGCCTGCGTGGCGACCTTCTTGCCGGCCAGATCGTTGTACGACTGGATCGCCTTGTTGCTGCCCTTCACCAGCACCGCGGCCTGCGAGGTGTAGTAGGGGCCGGCGAACGAGATTTTCTCGGCGCGGGCGGGGGTGATGGAGTAGGTGGCCAACACCAGGTCCACCTGATCGTTGATGAGCACCTGTTCGCGCGTGGACGAAGTCACCTGCGTGAACTGCGTCTTGGCCCCATCACCCAGGATGTAGCGCGCCAGAAGCTGGGCCAGGCCGGCGTCGAAGCCGCGCATCTTGCCGTCCTTCTCGTTGAGCAGCGAAAAGAGATTGGAAGTTTGCGTGCCGCCCAGGCGCAGCGTGCCAGCCTGCTTGATCTTGCTGGCCCAGGTGCTCGATGCGACGGTGGCAGCGCTGGCCACCGGGCCCTGCGCCACCAGCGCGTCATACGCTGCCGCGTTGATGGGGGTGCCCTGTGCAAAAAGCGAGCCACTGGCGACGGTGACCCATGCCACCACGGCGGATTTCAGAACTGATTTGATTGACATGCGGCCCTTTCAAATGACGCGTTACACAAATCAATATATAGCAGCGGCGACATGCGCGCATCGCTCGTTCGGTCAGCCCATCGATGCGCGGGCCATGCGGCAAGTGTAGGCTTGGCCTTGCGACCTTCAGCTTGTGAGCAAAACCATGACCGCCCCTTCGCCCTTCACTCTCCATCCCGGCACCGCCCCGCTGCTGATTTCCTTCCCCCACGTCGGCACCCACGTGCCGCCCGCGCTGGCGGCGCGGCTGACACCGAAGGCGCGCGAGGTGCACGACACCGATTGGCACCTGCCGCGCCTGTACGACTTTGCGCGCGGCTTGGGCGCATCGCTGCTCGTCGCCACGCATTCGCGCTACGTGATCGATTTGAACCGCCCGCCCGATGGCGCCAGCCTGTACCCCGGCCAGAGCGTGACGGCGCTGTGCCCGGTGGACGATTTCGATGGCGAGCCGATTCATCTGGACGTGGCCGACGAGCCCGGCGCGCAGGAGATCGCCGAACGCCGCGCGGCGATCTGGCAGCCGTACCACGACGCGCTGGCGGCGGAACTCGCGCGCATCAAGGCCGCGCACGGCGTGGCGGTGCTGTGGGACGCGCATTCGATCCGCTCGGTGCTGCCGCGTTTTTTTGACGGCAAGCTGCCCGACCTGAACCTGGGCACGGCCGATGGCGCCAGTTGCGCGCCCGAGCTGGCGCAAGCGTTGCTGGCCGTGGCCGAGTCGGCGCCCGGCTTCACGGCGGTGCTCAATGGGCGCTTCAAGGGCGGGCACATCACGCGCGCGCATGGGCGCCCGCAAGACGGCGTGCACGCGGTGCAGCTGGAGATGACGCAAAGCAGCTACATGCAGGAGGCGATGCCCTTCGACTACCTGCCCGAGCAGGCCGCGCGCATTCAGCCGACGCTGGAGCGCTTGCTGCAGACAGCGCTGGCGTTTGCGCGGCGTGATTCAAACACCGCTTGACGCTATTGTATTGATAGCTGCCAGCGCTTGCCCCTATTGCGCCAGCGGCCAATTCTTCTCATCAACGCAGCTGCGGCAGCGGCTTTCTACAATGCAGGCATGAAACCGCTTGCCTACACCCGCGCCGCTCAACTGCCCGACATCCTGCGCCAACGTTTGGTCATTCTGGATGGCGCCATGGGCACGATGATCCAGCGCTTCAAGCTGACCGAGGCGCAGTATCGGGGCGAGCGCTTCAAGGACTTTCCGAAGGACGTGAAGGGCAACAACGAACTGCTCAGCCTGACGCGGCCCGACGTCATCAGCGCCATTCATGAGCAGTACCTGGCCGCCGGGGCCGACATCATCGAGACCAACACCTTTGGCGCCACGCAGGTCGCGCAGGCCGATTACGACATGGCGCACCTGGCGCGCGAGATGAACGTCGCCTCGGCCCGGCTGGCGCGCGCGGCGTGCGACAAGTACAGCACGCCCGACAAGCCGCGCTTTGTCGCCGGTGCCTTGGGCCCCACGCCCAAGACGGCCAGCATCAGCCCCGACGTGAACGACCCCGGCGCGCGCAACGTCGATTTCGAGGCGCTGCGCGCGTCGTATTACGAGCAGGTCGAAGGGCTGGTCGAAGGCGGCGCCGACGTGCTGCTGGTCGAGACCATCTTCGACACCCTCAACGCCAAGGCCGCGCTGTTCGCCATCGACGAATTCTTCGAGAAAAGCGGCGAGCGCCTGCCGATCATGATCAGCGGCACCGTCACCGACGGCTCGGGCCGCGTGCTGAGCGGCCAGACCGTCACCGCCTTCTGGTACAGCGTAAGACACGCAGAGCCGCTGTCGATCGGCCTCAACTGCGCTTTAGGCGCGGTGATGATGCGCCCGCACATCCAGGAGCTGAACCGCGTCGCGCCCGACGTGTTCATCAGCGCCTACCCCAACGCCGGCCTGCCCGACCCGATGAGCGAGACGGGCTTCGACGAGCCGCCCGAAGTCACCTGCCGGCTGGTGCGCGAGTTTGCGGCCGAGGGGCTGGTCAACATCGTCGGCGGCTGCTGCGGCACCACGCCGGACCACATCAGTGCGATTGCGCAGGCGGTGAATCCGCTCAAGCCGCGCGGCGTGCACACGGCGGGCTTCTACGCGGAGGCGGCATGAGAAATTTCAAGCCAAATCGCCTGCTGGCGCACGTCCTGCTTGCGCCAGCAGCTTATTTTTTGATAGCAAACGACGCCTGGGCGCAATTCGACCCTGGCCGTGAGGCGACCGAAGCGCCGGGCGTGGCCGCGCATTTCCCCGACCCGGCTGGCGTGCGCTTTGCCACGCCGGGCTTCGACCCCGCGCAGCCCGCTTTCACCAGCCACGCGCAGATGATGGCGCGCCTGCAGGCCTTGGCCGAATCGCACCCGCGCAGCGTGCGCCTGGGCAGCGCCGGCGCCAGCGCGCAGGGCCGCGATTTGCCCACCGTGCTGCTCGCCGAAGGCGGCCGCTGGCGGCCCGAGCGACCGACGCTGATGCTGGTCGCGCACCAGCACGGCAACGAGCCGGCGCCGGGCGAGGCCATGCTGGTGCTGCTCGAACGCTGGGCCGCGCCCGAAAGCGCGGCGCTGCTCAAACGCGTGAACGTCGTCGCCCTGCCGCGCGCCAACCCCGATGGCGCGGCCGCCTTCAAGCGCGTGGGCTCTGACGGCACCGACATCAACCGCGACCATCTGCTGCTGCGCACGCCCGAAGCGCGCGCCATGGCCGCCGTCGCCACGCGCTACCGCCCGCAGGTGGTGCTCGACATGCACGAGTTCACCGCCGGCGAGCGCTGGATCAAGAAGTTCGGCGGCTGGACCTCGACCGACGTGATGCTGCAATCGGCCATGACCGGCAACCTGAGCCCCGAGATCGCGCAGGCCGGACTGGATGTGTTTCTGCCCGCCATCCGCCGCGCCGTGCAGGCCGAGGGGCTGCGCGACGACTGGTACAACACGACCTCGGCCGACCCCCAGTCGCCCGTCGCCATGGGCGGCGTGCAGCCGGACACCTGGCGCAACATTGGCGGCCTGCGCAACGCGGTCAGCATCCTGCACGAGACGCGCGGCATCGGCCTGGGCAAGGCGCACCTGGCGCGCCGCGTGCAATCGCATGTGGTGGCGGCGCAGGCGTTGATCGAGCAAATGGCCGCGCAAGGCCCGGCGCTGGTGGCGCTGGGTCGGCGCGTGGACCGCGACGTCGCCGCGCAGGCGTGCAAAGGCCAGATCACAGTGGCGGCGGGCCAGACGCCTGAAAAGCGCACGCTGACCTTTTACGACGCGAAGACCGGCGCCGAGTTGAAGCCGACGGTGGACTGGGGCTCGGCCCTCACCTTGCGCGTGCAGCGAGAGCGTGCGCGACCTTGCGGCTACTGGCTGGCGCCGAGCGAGAAGCCGGCAGTCGAGGCGCTGCGTGCGCTCGGCGTTCAGGTCAAATCAATGCCTGGCGCACGCCAGGTCAGCGCGGAGCGCTATGTTTTCAAGAGTGCCGAGCAAGGCCAGCGGCAGGACGGGCGGGGCGCCATTCAGGATGCCGGCGGCATCGTGAAGACCGAAGTTGCGCTGGCCCCGGCGCGTGTGCGGTTACCCGCTGGCGGCTGGACGGTGAGCCTGGCGCAGCCGCTGGCCGGGCTGGTGACCGCTGCGCTGGAGCCCGATTCGCAAAACAGCTACGTCGCCGCGCGGATGATCGCCGTGCCGAAAGAGGGTGAGGGCGATCGGCTGCTGCGGCTGATGGCGCCGGTGCGCTGACAGCCTACGCATGACCAGTTTCATGACGCCGCGCTCTCGTGCCAAAGAAGCTGCCTCTCCCTCTGGGAGAGGGGGTTTCTTTTTCACACATAGGCCGTGTCAAGAGATACGCACACGTCAATAGCACCAGCGCCAAGCCACGGCGCCAGCTGCATCGCCCGCCCATGGCGGTAACTTGACCGGCACGGCGTGGATGCCGGCCAACTGCGTCGCCAACGCATCGCTCCACTCAACCAGCGCCAGGCCGGCGCATTTCAGCCGTGCTTCGTGGCACGCCCAGTGAGACAAGAATGCTCCTGTATTAATAGCTGTTTGCGCTTGATGGACAAGCGCTGACGGCCTATTCGGTTCCAGATACAGCTGTGCGACGCGCGCCAGTTCAGCCGCGTCCGCGTGCACGGCGAGGCGCACCACATCGACGCCGACCAGCCCCGCGCCGTGCCACGCGATGAGCGACACGCCGCGCTCGTGGCCGATGGACAGGCCCACGTTCGCCCACCGCGTGGAATCGCCGACGTGGGCCGACACGCGGGGCGCTGCGCCGCGCTGCTGGCTGATGGCGATGTCTTCTGTAGCCACGCCGAACACTGCCGCCAGCCGCGCGCGCAGCGCATCGCGCGCGGCCTGGCGTTGGTGCGCGCGTTCGTCCTCGGGGTGTGCCTGCGCGCGGTCGGGCTGCGGCAGCGCCCACACCTCAGGCGCGCCGGCCGCATCCCAGCCGTCGAAGCGGCAGCGCGCCAGCGCGAGCGCGTCTTCGGCCATGCTGCCAATCAAAAATCAACCAGGCTCAACCCAATCGAAAACACCGTGCGCTTGAAGTTGTAGTCGAGCAGGCTGTCGCCATAGCCGTGGAACAGCGCGGTGTACAGCCGCAGGCCCGAGAAGCTGTTGCCCAGCCCGTCGCCCAGCGTATGCGTCCACTCGATGCGGCCCGAGCCGCGCTTGTTGAAGCCGGTGTAGGTGGCGCGCAGGCTGTTCTTGCTGTCGATGTTCCAGCCCACGGTGACGTCGCCGCGGCCCAGGTAGCGCGTCAGGTCGGGGTTGTTGTCCTTCTCGGCCGATTCGGACAGGCGCTTCCACAGGCGCATCTGCACGTTGAAGCGGTTGTCCTTTTCAAAGCCGGCCATCACGTAGGCGCGGTTCCAGCTGCGCGAGAGCGGGTCGCTTTGCCCGTTGGACTGGTGCGCCAGCCCCACGCCCGAATAGCGCCACAGCCAGCCGCCGGGCAGCTGCAGCGTGGTCGGGTAGACGTAGATCAGCTCGGGCATGTGGTCGGTGTTGCGAAACGGCCGCGACAGTTTGCTGTTGAACACCTGCCACTCCGACTGCTGGCTGTAGGCGACCCACAGCGAATCGCGCAGCGTGCCGTCCTTGGGGGTCAGCAGGCCGCTGGCCAGCTTGGTGCGCACCGACAGGTGCAGGCGCATGGCCTGCTTGCTGTAGTCGATCGATTCGGTGGCGCTGTTGATCGGGTTGGGCGAGGTGGGCTGGCGGTTGACTTCGTCGCTGCCCGCAATCGCCACCGTGTTGGGCCGGAACCCGCGCAGGCCGAAGGTGGGGCAACTGGAGCCCGATTCCAGCTCCCAGAAGCGCGAGAGTTCGGAGAACTGGCGGTCGCGGCAGCCTTGCTCCAGCCCCACGCCGATGATGCCGGCCGAGCCGGACGGCGTGGTGCCGGGCGCAGACTCGGGCTGCGTGCTGGCCAGCGCGGCGGCCACCTCGGCCCGCACGCCCGAGGCCTGCGCGTTGGGCGACGCCTGCACCGAGCGCGCCTTGTCCTCGATGGCGCTGACCAGCTCGCGCTGCTCGCGCGCCCAGTCGTCGAAGCAGGCCAGGCGCTCGTTGTTGGCCATGCCGGTGCATTGCTGCCAGGCGGCGGCTTTTTCAACGCGCTGGGCGAC
>JAGOVZ010000117.1 GCA_018060485.1 Ottowia sp.
TTGATGGTCGGCACGGCGGACTTGTTGCCCTTGGCGTTCACGCCCAGGTACACGCCCAGGGCAACGGTCACGTCGCTGGCGAAGTCGGGCTCGGGAAAGCGCTGCTGGCGGTAGCAGTCGTTCAGGCGGTGCTGCATGCTCCACATCTGCCCGTTCGATACGCGGTAGGCCGGCCAGGCGGCAAAGCCGACGCCGTCGCCGGGCGCCTTGGTCAGCAGCGGCAGGTCTTGCAGGCGGATGCGCTTGCCTTCTTCGCCGTGGCACGACGCACAGGCAAAGTCGTGCGCGCCGCCGCGCTGGAAGAACAGGCGCTTACCCACTTCATACATGGTGCGCTCTTGCGGGTTGGATTGCGGCAGGTTGAAGGCCATGCCTTTGGACTGCGCACCGATCCAGGTCGCCAGCGCCGTGGTGTTGGCGCGCTCGCCGCGGCCCCACTGGCCATTGATGACTTCCTTGGGGTCGATGCCTTGCAGCGTGCTCATGCAGGTGACCAGGCGCGACTCCAAGTCTTGCACCTTGCCCGTGTCCTTGAAGTAGCGCGGCAGTTCGACGAAGGCCCCCTTCACAACGCCGGGGCCCTTGCCCAGATCGCACTTCTCCAGCGACGCATTCTTGGGGCCGCGCGGCTTTTTCCACAGCTCTTCACCCTTGGCCTCGAACAGCTCGGCGGGGTTGCCGTCTTGCAGCATCTCGCGGTATTCCTCGATGGCCTGGATCGAGGTTTTCTCCTGCGCCAGCGCGGCGCCGGACAAGGCCATCACGCCGACCGCGATGGCAGTAAACGAAAGCTTTTTTATTGGCATCCTGCCATCTCCTCGTTCTTGGGGCAAAAGAAAAGGCGGGCGTGCAATTTCAGTTCACGCCCGCCCTGTGGGTCAGCACTGCGGGATCAGGACACCGTGGCTTCGTCGGTGCGGGTATCGCCCTTGTTGTCTTTCCAGGTCACGCTGATCTTGTCGCCGGCCTTGGCGCCCTTGACGTTGAACTGCAAAAACGGGTTCTTCGACACCGCCGGGCCCCACTCGCACGAAAACACCGGCTTGCCGTTCAGGCTGGCGGTGACGTCCGAGATGTGCCAGGCCGGCACCAGCTTGCCGGACGCGTCCTTGCGCTGACCGGATTCCATTTCGTGGCTCATGAGCACGCGCACCGTGGCCTTGTCGCCAGCGGCCTGAGCGCGGATTCGCATTGGGTCTGCCATGTTCTTTCTCCTAAATCAATCCATTGAAGACTTCAAAACCGAGGGCCGCGGAGCAGGCCATTCAAGAACGCCGTGGCCGGGGTCTCCCCGGCCACCAGCGTTGTCCCCCTCCGGGGGAAGGCGCCGCAGGCGACTCAGGGGGAATGTGTTACCCGCCGCAGCCGCCCAAGGTGACTTTCACTTCCTTCTTGGCGTAATGCGCCTTGCCATCGGCGGTGATGGCCACGGCGTACACGTCGGAGGTTTCGCCCATCTTGGAGCGGGTGGCAAAGTTGGCCTCGACTTCGGGCGTGACGTTGAACACGGCCACCAGCGCGTTGGGGTTTTTCTCGACCAGCAGCACCAGCTGCTTGACGTTCGGTAGCGAGCTGGCCACCGCCAGCGGCACCACGGCGCCGTTTTCGGCGATGTCGGGCGCGGTGAGCGTGACCGAGCCGCTGGCCGCCGGCGCGCCGCTGGCGCCCAGGGCTTTCAGCGCGTCGTTCAGGTTTTTGGCCTCGAACGCAGCCTTGTTGAAGGCCAGCGCGTACTGCGGGAACAGACCGGTGCCGGCCAGCAGGCCCGCCACCACGGCGCTTTGTTTAAGGGTTTGTCGACGGGTTTGCATCGTGTGCTTCTCCTGAAAGTTAAGTGAATACTAATCTTTAAGCGTCAAGCACGCATGAGGGAAGTCCCCAGCGGGCGCCCACCTGTTGAATCGCCATTTTGGAGCGTCATTTGCCTGCACCCGTGGCCAGCCAGGTGGCCATGGCCTTGGTATCGGCTTCGGGCAGCTCTTGCGGTGGCATGGGGATTTCGCCCCACACGCCCGAGCCGCCCGCCTTGATCTTGCCCGCCAGGTAATCGGCCTTGCCGGCGTGCTTCTTGGCGATGTCGGCAAAGCTGGGGCCGACGAGTTTGCCTTCGATGTTGTGGCAGGCGGTGCAGGCGTGTTTTTGCGTCAGCGCGATGGCCGCCGCGTTGGGGCTGGCCGCGCCGCCCGCCGCGCCCACCACCTTCACCGCGCCGGCCGCCGCGCCCAAGACGCCTTCGGGCTTGGTGGTGTCGGAGCCGCGCTGCGGGCCGACGGTGCGGTTCTGCTCACGCAGGTTGCCATGGTTGTTGCGCGCGTGCTCGGGCAGGCGCGAGGTGATCTTGGGCTCGGGGCCGCAGTTGCTCATGCAGGCGCTGGCTGAAACGTCGGGCTTGGCCGCGCCGCCCAGTTCCTTGCCCGGCCACATGGCGTGCGCGGTGGTCATGCCCTTGCGGTTGGGCATTTTGTCCTGCACTTCGGCCATGTTCTGGTTGGACAGCGTGAAGTCGTCCGGCACGATGTGCCCCAGGTTGAGCAAGAACGCCGTGACCGCGTACACCTCGTCGGCTGTCAAAGACTTGGGTTTGTCCCACGGCATGGCGCGGTTGATGTAGTCCCACAGCGTGGAGACGGTGGGCACCTTCATCAGCGTGGTGCGGCCGGGGTAGTCGGGTCGCGTCAGCGTGGCCACGCGGCCGGTCTGGATGTCGTCCTTGGTGGTGCCGCCCACCAGCGGGTTGAACACCGAGTTGGATTCGCCAAACACGCCGTGGCAGCTGGCGCACCTGGCTTCCCAGATGTCCTGCCCCTGCGCGACCGAGCCCTTGCCGGGCGGCAGACCTTTGAAGTCGGGCCGCACGTCGATGTCCCACGCCGCCACTTCCTTGGGCGTGGCGGTGCGACCGATGCCGGGGTACTCAATACCTTTTTGGCCTTGAGCGCTTGCCCCACCTGCGCAAGCAGCTATCAATAGCGCAGCAAAAACATTACGAGAGTTGAACATTCTTCACCTCTCCGTTTTCCTGCACCAGCCACGACTGGATCGAGTTGTTGTGATAAATCGAGCGCGTGCCGCGCACCGCGCGCAACTGCCGGCTGCTGGGCTGCACGTAGCCCGTCTCGTCGGTGGCGCGGCTTTGCACGATGGCGGGCTTGCCGTCCCACACCCAATCCAGGCTGAAGCGCGTCAGGCAGCGGTCCTGCACCGGCGTCTCCAGCCGCGCGGTGCGCCAGTTGCGGCCGCCGTCGACCGACACGTCCACCTTCTTGATCTTGCCGCGCCCAGACCAGGCCAGGCCGTTCAGGTTGTAGAAGCCTTTTTCCAGCAGCACCTGGCCGCCCGAGGGCGTGGTGATGACGCTCTTGCATTCCTGAATGCTGGTGTACTGGCGGTGCAGGCCGTCGGGCATCAGGTCGATGTAGTGCACCGCCTCGTCCTTGGCGCCCCAGGGCTGGTCGCCCACTTCGACGCGGCGCAGGTATTTCACCCAGCTCACGCCCTGCACGCCGGGCACCACCAGGCGCAGCGGGTAGCCGTTTTCGGGCCGCAGCATCTCGCCGTTTTGTCCGTAGGCCACCAGCACCTGCCCGCTGGTGACCAGGCTCATGGGGATGGTGCGCGTCATGCTCGAGCCATCGGCGCCTTCGGCCAGCACGAACTTGCCGGCTTTCAAATCAGCGCCGGCCATCTGCAGCAGCGTGATCAGCGGCACGCCGGTGAATTCGCTGCACGACAGCATGCCGTGGCTGTACTGCACCGTGGGCACGGCCACGTTGCCCCACTCCATGCCGGTGTTGGCGCCGCATTCGATGAAGTAAAAGCGGCTCACGCTGGGCAACCGCATGATCTCGTCCATGGTGAACACCTTGGGCGTTTTCACCATGCCGTTGACCATGAAGCGGTGTTGCGCCGGGTCGATGTCCCACCAGCCCTGGTGGTGGCGCTCGAAATGCAGGCCGCTGGGCGTGACGATGCCGAACAGCGATTGCAGCGGCGCAAACGACACCGACGCCTGGTTGGTCTGCGTGAGCCCCGGGCTTTGGCGGCGCTGCACGTTGCCTTCGTACTTGGATGGGCGGCCGTAGCCGTCGGTCACCACCGGCTGGCCCAGGCCCGTGCTGTGCGCAGGCAGCTTCAGGATGGCCGGGTCGCCATCGCCCTGCGCGGCGACTTGCGTGGCGGCGCCACCGGCCAGCGCAGCGGCAAAAGCGCCGCGGATGAAGTCGCGCCGCCCGCGCTTGCCCTCGGCAAACACGGTGCCGACGCCGGCGCGGTCGATGAAGTTTTCAGGCGCCTTGCGCAGGCGCCCCCGCTCCAGGCTGGCGGGCGCGGGTTGAAGTTGGTCGTCTGCCATGGGTGTGATTCAATATATGCGCAATTGCTGATATTAAGCCCGCAACGGCGTTCACGCCATGGGGTTTGCCCTGAGCCGGCGCGGGCGAGCGCGCTACTGTGTGAAGCGGTAATGGTCGCGGTTGAGCACCGCCGCCATCGCCGTCACTTCTTCGGGGAACAGGCTCAGGCCCAGTTGCGTGCTGCAGCGCTCGACCATGCCCTGTAGCAGCGCGGGCGTGTTGACGCGCCCTTTCGGCCGGTAAATGGCCTTGCCGTCGTCGGTCCACTTCTGCGCGTGGCACTGGTTGCACTTGTGCTGGGCGATCAGCTTTTCGCCCAGCTTCAGGTCGGCGTCCTTGAACAGCGCCGGCGTCTGCGCCGCCGCGTTCAGGCCGAATCCGAGCAAGGAACAAGCCAGCGCGCCGCGAATCATCGATGGGTGTGACATGCTGCTCTCCTGGTTCACATCATGACGAACGCTACATTAAGAATAGCTGCTCGCGCTTGTCAGACAAGCGCCAGAGCCCGAAAACACCTCAAACTCAACCGCCCAGCGCCTGCCGCGCCTGCGCCAGCCGCTTGTCGAGCGAGGCCGCGTAAAAATCCGTCGCCCCGCCCACCAGCCGCTCCGCCACCTCGGCGCCGCCCGGGCCCAGAAACAACAGCGTGGGCGCCACCTTCACGCCCCAGCCGCGCACCAGCGCGTCGTGCGTGGTGGCGGCGCCATCCGGCGCACGCGAACGCGCGGTGCTGCGCATGTCCACCTGCACCACGGGCAAGCCTTCTTGCGCGTGCATGGGCGCCAGGTAGTTGTTGCGCACCGCCTCGCACCACGGGCAGCGGTGCAGGCTGACCATGACGACCAGCGGCTGGCGCGCCTTCAGTGCCACGGCCAGTTCATCGCGCAAAGATACCGACAGCGGCAGCGCCTTGCCTGCCGCCCACACCGGGCGGCCCAGCGCCAGCAGCCCCAGCGCGTGCAGGCTGCGGCGGCGTGACCATGCGGGCGCGGCGCTCATTCGGGTTCGTGCTCCATCAGCAAATAGGTGTTGTAGGCGTTCATGCGGTTGGCGGCGGCAAACAGCGGCAGGTGCTCGAATTGGCTCCAGTCGGTGGCCTTGTAGGCCTCGTCGAACGGCGTCATGTCCTTGGCCGCGTGGCCCATGGTCTTGCGCAGGTAGGCCAGGTAGTCGCGCGTGAGCTGCATATCCTTGCGCGCCTCGGTCGATGCCGGGCCGTGGCCGGGCACGACGACGGCGGCGTCAAACGCCAGCAGTTTGTCGAGCGACTTGATCCAGTTGCGGCTGTCGGCCTGCCCCACAAACGGGATGCGGCTGCGAAACACCAGATCGCCCGCGTACAGCACCTTCTTGTCCGGCAGGTACAGCGCCAGGTCTTCCGGCGTGTGCGCGGGGCCGACGGGCTGGATCACCAGGCGCGTGTCGCCCACCGTGAGCTCGCGGCGCGCATCGATCCATTCGGTGGCGGCGGCCAGCTTCGTCTGCTCGTCGATCCAGGGCGCCAGATCCTTGCGCGATTGCTCCAGCCGCAGGCGCGCGGTGTCGGCGTACAGGTATTCGCGCCCGGCCTGGTGCGCGATGATGCGCGCGCCCAGCTTCTCGAACACCTGCAGGCCGTACACGTGGTCGGCGTGGTAGTGGGTCAGGACGACGTGCGTGATCTTTTGCGGCGTGATCTTCTTGATCTCGGCCACCAGCCGCTCGGCCAGCGCCGGCGAGCCCAGCGCGTCGATCACCACCACGCCGGCCGAGGTGACGACAAAGCCCGCGTTGGAGATGAAGTTCTGGTTGGCCGGCGAGCCCAGCGCCGACAGCCCCTCGACAAACCAGCAGCCGGGCGCCACCTGCTGCGGCTTCATGTCGGGCAACGGCGCGCCCTGCCCCCAGGCGCTGCCGTAGCGCGCCCACGCCACGCCGCCCAAGGCCGCGCAGGCGCAGCGCTGAATAAGTTGACGTCGATCAATCACACGCCGCATGATGCGCCTTTAGTATCTATCAGTTATTGCTGATTTAATTATTGAACATGCCCCTCGAACTGGCAAGCTGGGTGGAACGCCATGGCACCGGCGCCGTGCTGGCCGTGGGCGGCGCCGTCATCGGCGCGCTGTTCGGTTTTTTTGCCCAGCGCTCGCGCTTTTGCCTGCGCGCGGCGGTGATCGAGTTCTGGCACGGCAAGTTCGCCGAAAAGCTCTCTGTGTGGCTGCTGGCCTTTGCCAGCGCGCTGATCGCGGTGCAGGCGCTGATCCTGGCCGGCGCGCTGGACGTGAGCGGCGCGCGCCAGCTGGCCAACCGCGGCAGCCTGTCGGGCGCGCTGGTGGGCGGCCTGCTGTTTGGCATGGGCATGATCATGACGCGCGGCTGCGCCAGCCGCCTGCTGGTGCTTTCGGCCAACGGCAATTTGCGCGCGCTGCTGTCGGGGCTGGTGTTTGCCGTCACCGCGCAAGCCGCGCTGGCGGGCGCGCTGGCACCGCTGCGCACCGAAATCTCCAGCTGGTGGACGGTCGATGGCGGCGCCGCGCGCAGCCTGCTGGCGCGCGTCGGCGCGGGCCATTGGGACGGCCTGGTGTTTGGCGCGCTGTGGCTGGTGGTGGCGGTGATCTTCTCGCTGCGCAGCGGCAACCGTCCGTGGATGTGGATCGGCGGCATCGGCACCGGGCTGGCGGTGGCGCTGGCGTGGTGGTTCAGCTATGCCGTATCGCAGGCCAGCTTCGACCCGGTGCAGATCCAGGGCCTGACGTTCAGCGGCCCCTCGGCCGAATGGCTGATGCGCGTGCTGGCCAGCCCGGCGCCGCCGTTCGGCTTTGACGCCGGCATGCTGCCGGGCGTGTTCATCGGCTCGTTTCTGGGCGCGCTCATCGGGCGCGAGTGGAAGGTCGAAGGCTTCAAGGACGGCGCCAGCATGGCGCGCTACATCGTCGGCGCCATGCTGATGGGCTTTGGCAGCATGCTGGCCGGCGGCTGCGCCGTCGGCGCCGGCATGACGGGCGGGGCGATCTTTGCTTTGACGGCGTGGATCACGCTGGCCGCGATGTTCGTGGGCGGCGGGCTGATGGACCGCTGGCTGGCCGAGCCAGTGCTGACGGCACAGCCGGCCACGCAGCAGGCGCCGGTCGTGCTGCAGGTGGCGCCTTGACCGGAGATTGATGCCAAACAGGCCGCTGGCGCACGTCAATCAAGCGCAAGCAGCTATCAATTTTGTAGTTATTTGCCGCTCAGGTATTCCGACACCGCCGCCATCTCCAGCGGCGTCATCTTCTCGACCACGGTGTGCATCACGGCGTTGTCGTTGTTGCGTTCGCGCTTGTTGAACTGCTTGAGCTGGTTGTCCAGATAGGCCGCGTGCTGGCCGGCCAGGCGCGGCAGCGCGTTGCTGCCGGCGCCATCCGGCCCGTGGCAACTGGCGCAGGCCGGCACGCCGCTGAACCTGTTGCCCTGGCTGTAGATGTACTGGCCGACGGCGGCCAGTGGCGCGTCTTTCGGCGCTTCCTTGTGCGGCGGGCGGCTGCCGTAAAAGCGGCCGAGCGCCGCCATGTCGTCGGGCGACAGCTCGGCCACCATGGGCGCCATGGCGCTGCTCTTGCGCTTGCCGCTCTTGAAGTTTTC
>JAGOVZ010000013.1:0-1674 GCA_018060485.1 Ottowia sp.
ACGCCGACCCCGCGCAGGTGCTGGCGCGCCTGACGCGCGGCCTGGCTGCTGGCGACATCCTGTTGCTGCACGACGGCCACGGCGCCACCACGGCAGCGGGGCAACCCGTGGTGCTGGCCGTGCTGCCGCCGCTGCTGGCGGCACTGCGCGCGCGCGGCCTCAAGCCCGTGACCCTGGATGCGGCTTGCGCACCGGCCCCCGTGCCCGCGCCCAGGCAAGGGGTGCCGGCATGACGCTGCAAGCCGAACCCAGCGCCGAACAGCGCCTGGCCCCCGCGCGCGCCGAAGCACCGCCCTTGTTTGCCGCCGGCGCGGCGCGGCCCGATCCGCGCGCGCTGCAACTGGCGCTGGTCGACGCCGCCAGCGCCCGCTACCGTGCGGGCGGCCGCTTTGCCTGGCATTTCGCGCGCGGCAAGCTGGGCATGGACCCGCTGTTCATCGATTTGCTGCGGCTCGGCTTGCTGCCGGCGCACGGCCGCTTTCTCGACCTCGGTTGCGGCCAGGCGGTGCTGGCGGCCTGGCTGCTGGCGGCCGAAGAGCTTCACGCCGCCGGTCAATGGCCGGCCGGCTGGGTGCCGCCGCCGCGTGTGCAAAGCCTGCACGCGCTGGAGCTGATGCCGCGCGACGTCGCGCGCGGCCAGCGCGCCTTCGACGGCGAGCCGCGCGTGCGGGTGGAGCAGGGCGACATCTGCCAGGCCACGTTCGAGCCGGTCGACGTGATCACCATCTTCGACGTGCTGCACTACTTCCCGCCCGAGGCGCAGGACGACGTGCTGCGCCGCATGCGCGCGGCCTTGGGCGCCGGCGGCCTGCTGGTCGCGCGCGTGGGCGATGCCGCGGCCGGCTGGCGCTTTGAGCTGAGCCGGCGGGTCGACCAGGCGGTGACGCTGGTGCGCGGCCACGGCCTGTCGCCCATGTATTGCCGCCCGGCCGCCGACTGGGCCGAGGCGCTGCGCGCGCTGGGCTTCAGCGTGCAGGTGGTGCGCACCCAGGGCGGCCCGCCGTTTGCCAACACCATGTTGATCGCCCGTGTGCCGCCCGAGGGGTGCTGATTCATGTCACTGGCACTGACCGCCTACACCGCGAGCAGCGCCGTCGGCCACGGCCGCGCTGCCTTGCTGGACGCCTTGCGCGCCGGCCGCAGCGGGCTGAAAGCCTGCGACTTTGAAACCGCCGCGCTGGCCACCTGGATGGGCGAAGTGCCGGGCGTGGACGAGGTGGCGCTGCCGCCCGATCTGGCCGCCTACGACTGCCGCAACAACCGCCTGGCGCTGCTGGGTCTGCGCGCCGATGGCTTCGAGGACGCGGCACGCGCCGCCATCGCCCGCCATGGCGCCGACCGCGTGGCGCTGATTCTGGGCACCAGCACCTCGGGCATGTTGTCGGCCGAGTTGGCCTACCGCGAACGCGACGCGGGCGGTGCGCTGCCGGCCTGGTTCGATTACGCGCGCACGCACAACACCGGCTCGCTGGTGGCTTTCGTGCGCGAGCTGCTCGGCGTGCGCGGGCCGGCGTTTGCCATCTCCACCGCCTGCTCGTCGTCGGCCAAGGCGTTTGCCGCCGCCGACCGGCTGATCGCCGCCGGCCTGGCCGATGCGGCCGTCGTCGGCGGCGTCGATTCGCTGTGCCTGACCACGCTGTACGGCTTTGCTTCGCTGGAGCTGACCTCGCCCGA
>JAGOVZ010000013.1:1774-23598 GCA_018060485.1 Ottowia sp.
TGCTGAGCGGCTGGGGCGAGGCGAGCGACGCCCACCACATGTCGGCGCCACACCCCGAAGGCCGTGGCTCGCGCGCCGCCATGCAGGGTGCGCTGGCGCGGGCTGGGCTGGCGCCGGGCGATATCGACTACATCAACCTGCACGGCACCGCCACGCCGGCCAATGATCTGGCTGAAGGGCTGGCCGTGTCCGGCGTGTTCGGCACCGCCTTGGGCGCCGGCGTGCCCTGCAGCTCGACCAAGGGCATCACCGGCCACACGCTGGGCGCCGCGGGCGCGCTGGAAGCGGTGGTCTGCGCGCTGGCGCTCGAACACGGCTTGCTGCCGCCCAGCGTCGGCACGCGCACGCCCGATCCGGCGATTCCTGTTGATCTGATCATGCTCCCGCGCACGGCCAGCCTGCGCCACGTGCTATCAAATTCATTTGGCTTTGGCGGCAGCAACGCCAGCCTGCTGCTGTCGCGGAGGGGCGCATGAGCGCGCGCGAGCCGATCACCGCGTGGGTCGATGGCATCGGCCTGCTGGCGCCCGGCATCGGCGACTGGGCCACGGGCCGCGCGCTGCTGCGTGGCGATGCCCCGTACACGCCCGCGCCCACCGCCTTGCCCGCGCCAGAGGTGCTGCCCGCCGCCGAGCGGCGGCGCGCCAGCCGCATCGTCAAGGCGGCCTTGGCGGTGGGTCTGGAGGCCTGCCGCGCCGCCGGCGCCGACCCCGCCACGCTGGCCAACGTGTTTGCGAGCTCCGGCGGCGACGGCCACAACTGCCATCAGCTGTGCGAACTGCTGGCCGGTGATGACCGGCAGATTTCGCCCACGCGCTTTCACAACTCGGTGCACAACGCGGCGTCGGGCTACTGGTCGATTGCCACTGGCGCCACGCCGGCGGCACAGGTGCTGGGCGCTTACGACGCCAGCGTGGCCGCCGGCCTGCTGGAGGCCATCACGCAGGTGCACGCCAGCGGTGCGCCGGTGCTGCTGGTGGCGGCCGACAGCGAATACCCCGAGCCGCTGCACGCCAAGCGCCCGATTCAGGACACCAGCGCCTTCGCCTTGCTGCTGGCGCCGGCCCAGGGGCCGCGCTCGCTCGGCCGGCTGCTGCTGCCGCGCCAGGGCGCGCTGCGGGATACGGCGGGCGACCTGACTGATCTGCCGTCGGCACTGGCCGCGCTGGTCGATGCCATGCCGCCGATGCGCGGCCTGCCGTTGCTGGCCGCGCTTGCCGGCGGCGCTGCGCGCCACGTGGCGCTGCCGTATTGGCCGCCCCAATGGCTGTGGCTGGACGTGGCGCCCGCATGAGCGATGCCGTGACGAGCTCGTGGTGGGCACAGGCCAGCGGCCAGGGCCACGACTGGATCGCCGCCCGCGTGCCGCACCAGGGTTCCATGTGCCTGCTGGGCCGCGTGCTGGACGCCTCGCCCGAGGGCATCCGCTGCGCCGCCGACAGCCACCACACCCCCGACCACCCGATGCGCCAGCACGGCCGCCTGGGCGCGGCCTGCGGCGTCGAATACGCAGCGCAGGCCATGGCCTTGCATGGCGCCTTGCTGGCCGAGCAGCGCGGCGTGCCACGCCCGCGCCGCGGGCTGCTGGTGAGCGTGCGCGGCGTGACTCTGCACGTGCCGCGGCTCGATGACGTGGCGGGCGAAATCACCGTCGCGGCACGCTGCGAGGCCGAGAACGGCGACCTTTGCCAGTACGCGTTTTCGCTGCATGCGGGCGATCAACTGCTGGTGGAAGGCCGCGCCACCGTGATGCTTGACGTGCCGGTGCCGGTCTCGCCGTGAACCATTCTTCACCCACCCGACGCGCCCTGGTCACCGGCGCCAGCGGCGCCATCGGCGGCGCCATTGCGCGCGCGCTGGCGGCGCAGGGCCTGCATGTGCTGGCGCATGCCAACCGAAACCGCGCGGCGGCCGACGAGGTGGTGGCCGCGATCCACGCCACGGGCGGCGCGGCCGAGAGCGTGGTGTTCGACGTCACCGACGGTCCTGCCTGCTCCAAGGCACTGGCCGAAATGCTCGAAGCCGGTCCGATTCAGGTGCTGGTGCACAACGCCGGCGTGCACGACGACGGCGTGTTCGCCGGCCTGCGCCCCGAGCAGTGGCAGCGCGTGATCGACGTCAACCTGAACGGCTTCTTCAACGTCGCCCAGCCGCTGATGCTGCCCATGCTGCGCACGCGCTGGGGCCGCATCGTGGCCATCACCTCGGTGGCGGGGCAGGCGGGCAACCGGGGGCAGGTGAACTACGCCGCCGCCAAGTCGGCGCTGCACGGCGCGGTGAAATCGCTGGCGCTGGAATGCGCGAGCCGCGGCGTCACGGTCAACGCCGTGGCGCCTGGCATCGTCGCCAGCGAGATGAGCGCGGGCACGTTTGATGCCGCCGCCATTCAGCGCATGGTGCCCATGGGCCGCGCCGGGCAGCCGCAAGAGGTCGCCGATCTGGTGGCTTTTCTGTCCTCTGACAAAGCCGCCTACATTTCGGGCCAGACCATAGGCATCAACGGGGCCATGTACCAATGAGTGTGGAAGCGGCGGCGCAGGAAATCGGCGTTCACAAGGCCGAAGCGGTCTTGTTCTTCACCCTGCTGCAACTCACGGTGGTGGTGCTGGCCGGCCGCATCGGCAGCAGCCTGGCGGTGCGCTTTGGCCAGTCGACGGCGGTGGGCGAGATCATCGTCGGCATCCTGCTCGGGCCGTCGCTGTTCGGCCTGCTCGCGCCCGGCACCTTCAACTACGTGTTTCATTCGGCGCCCGGTGAGCCGATGCAGGTGCTGTCGCAGATCGGTCTGATTTTTCTGATGTTCCAGATCGGGCTGGAGTTTGATTTTGGCCACCTGACCGAGCGGCGCAACCGCCGCGCGGTGATGTGGGTGGCGGCGGCGGGCTTGCTGCTGCCGTTTGCGCTCGGCTTGGCGCTGGGCTGGGTCGTCGCACCTTTTCTCGGCGGGCAGAACGGGCAGGCGCTGGCCACCGCGCTGTTCGTGGCCACCTCGTTCTCGATCACGGCGCTGCCGATCCTGGGCCGCATCCTGATCGAGTTCGACATGACGCAACGACCGCTGGGCGTCATCGCGATCAGCGCTGCCGCCATCAACGACGTGGTCGGCTGGCTGCTGCTGGCGCTGGTCACGGCGCTGTCGGTGTCGCAGTTTCAGGCGGGCGGCTTCGCGCTCAACGTCGGCGCGGTCGGGCTGTTTGCCGTGCTGTCGTGGTGGATCGCGCGGCCGCTGCTCAAGCGCCTGGTGCGATGGGCGCAAAACCAGCCCGCGCGCGACGGCGCACCCAAAGCCTTGTCGAACAACCTGCTGGGCCTGCTGATCGCGGCGATCTTCATCGGTGCCATGACGACCTACAAGCTCGGCATCTTCGCCATCTTCGGCGGCTTCATGCTGGGCGTTCTGCTGCACGACGAGCGCGAGCTGGTCGATACCTGGCGCGACCGCATGGGCCAGTTCGTGACTGTGTTCTTCCTGCCCATCTTCTTCACCTACACCGGCTTGCGCACCAACATCGGCGGGCTGGACACGCCTGCGCTGTGGGGCTGGTGCGCGGTGGTGATCGGGTTGGCCACGGTGGGCAAGTTTTGCGGCAGCTACCTGGCGGCGCGCTTCGTGGGGCTACCGAAGGCCGAATCGAAGGTGCTGGGGATCTTGATGAACACGCGCGCGCTGATGGAGCTGATCGTCATCAACGTGGGCTACGACCTGGGCGTGATCTCGCAGAACCTGTTCACCATGCTGGTGCTGATGGCGATCATCAGCACGGTGATCACGTCGCCGCTGCTGCGCCGCTGGTTGCCGCGCTGCGCGCCGGGCAGTTGATACTATAAAAATAGTAGCTGCTTGCGCTTGATAGACAAGCGCTGGCGGCACTTTTCATCTAAAAATTCGCCGCGCCAGCAGCACCGGCAGGCGCAGCAAAAAACCGATGAACAAGCGCGTGTGCATCCACGTCAGCAGCGTGTTGTCACGCAGGTATTTGAAGTGCGACACGCCACCTTCTTCAGGCGTGAAGTAACGCACCGGCGCCGGCAGGTTGACCGGCTGCACGCCGGCCCAGGCCAGGCGCACGGCGGCTTCGGGGTCGAAATCGAAGCGGCGCATGAAGCGTTGCCCGCGCATCACCCGCACCAGCGGCGCGATCGGGTAAACGCGAAAGCCGTACAGCGAATCGCCAATGCCGGCGCCCAGCGTCTCCAGGTTGGCCCAGCCGTTGGACACCTTGCGCCCCAGCACGCGAATGCGCGGCGCCTCGGCGCCGAACACCGGCACGCCCAGCACCATGGCGGCCGGCGCGGCCTGCGAGGCGCACATGAACTCGGGGATCAGCTCGGCCGGATGTTGGCCGTCCGAATCCATGGTCAGCGCGTGGGTGAAGCCCTCGCGCGCGGCCTGCTCGATGCCGGCCAGCACCGCCGCGCCCTTGCCGCGGTTTTCCGGCTGCACCAGCACGCGCAGGCCGGAGTCGCGCGCCGCCATCTCGCGCAGCCAGTCGGCGCTGCCGTCGGTGCTGCCATCCACCACCACCCAGACCGGCGCCCACACCGCGCGCGCCGCCGCCACCGTATCGCGCACCTTGGCGCCCGGGTTGTAGCTGGGGATGAGTACCAGGTGCGTGGTGGAGGCGGGCGATGCGCTCATTCGCGGGCGTCAGGCAACTGGTTGGCGGCCGGGTCGATGGCTTCGCGAAAGTAGGCTTCGATTTCTGGGCCGAACTGCTGCGGCCGCTCCAGCACCGCCCAGCGCTGGCCTACCCGCACGCGGCAGCTCAGCGGCAACACCGGCGGGCGCCACAGCGGCCAGTGCTTGCCGAGGTAGGGCGTGCTCATCTCGATCAGCAGCGCCTGCACCGGCACGCCTGCGCGCGCGGCGATGACGCCCGCGGTGCTGGCGCAGGCATCAACCGGTGGCGTCACGGTGCGCGTGCCTTCGGGAAAGATGATCAGGCAGGCGCCCTGGCGCAACTCGGCGATGGCACCGCGAATCATGGGCAACGGCGCATCGTTGACGATGTAGCGCGCCATGCGCGCGCCGGCACCCAGCAGCACGTTGTGCATCAGGCGCGCCTTCATCACGCACACGGCGTTGGGCAGGCAGGCCACCAGGATCACCGCGTCCAGCAGGGAAGGGTGGTTGGCGACCACCACCAGGGGCTCGCCACGCCGGCCAAGCGCCTGCAATTCGCGCAGATCGAAGCGGCAGGCGCACAGCAGCGAAAGCAATCTCAGGTACAGCCGAAACGCGCCCCGGATGGCGCCGCGCCCGACGCGCTTGGCGCGCGCCTCGGGCAGCAGCGGGTTGAGCAGCAGCGCGAACGGCGTCCAGGTCAGGCAGACCGTGGCAAGCAGCAGCAAGCCCACCACCATGGCGACGTGTTCGTAGGCACGCCAGAGCAGCTTCAGCACAATTCGTGGTTTGGCGAGGGCAAGGAAGTCGGGGCGTGCTACCTGGCGCCGGCCGCTTCGTCGACAGGGCGCAAATTGGCCTGGCGACGGCGCCAGGCGCGCAGGGCCGTCGGCAACTGGACCAGCGACGATGTGTAGTAGATCAGCTTGAAGATGCGCAGCGAACCCCAGATCGGCGTGCGGCCGTAGATGTCGCCCGCCAGCAGCGACAGCAGCGCCTCCTTGACGCGAAACGGGTTGCGCGGGCCCATGAACAGATCGCGCATGACCGGGTTGGTCATGCGGTAGATCAACCACGAGAAGGTGCGCGGCCCGTGGCGCAGCCGCGCATCCAGCTTGCGCAGCGCCGCGGCTTGCAGCGCGGGCTCGGCGCCGTGGTCAAGCCAGCTGTCGATGGCGTCGGCGGCGTCGAACGATCCCTGCATGGCCATCATCACGCCGGACGAGAACACCGGGTCGATGAAGGCGTAGGCGTCGCCCAGCAGCACGTAGTTGCGGCCGTGGTTGCGCTCGCAGCTGTAGGAATAGTTGCCGGTGGCCTCGATCACGTCGGTGAGGCGCGCCGCAGCCATGCGTTCTAGCAGGGGCGGGCATTGCCCAATCCCATCCAGCAGAAACTGCTGCAGGCTGCGCTCGCCGCGCGTCTTCATGAAATAAGGCCAGGTCACCATGCCGATGCTGGTCACGCCATCCTGCAACGGAATGAACCAGAACCAGCCGTGCTCGAACCAGAAGATGATGATGTTGCCTTCGTCCTCGCCTTCGTTGCGGCGCACGTTTTCGAAATGGCCGTACACCGCCACGCTGTTGTGCTGCGGGTTCTTGTGCTTGATCTGGAAACGGCTGGCCAGAAAGGTGTCGCGGCCCGACGCATCGACCACGAAGCGCGGTGCGTAAGCGAGTGTGCGGCCGTCGTCGCAACGTGCCTGGGCGCGGGCGCGCTCGGGCGTGGCTTCCAGATCGACCGCGGTCACCTTGCAGCCTTCGCGCACATGGGCGCCCAGTTGCGTGGCGCGGCACAGCAGCACCTGGTCGAACTCGGACCGGCGCACCTGGTAGGCGTGCGGCATGGTCTTGTCCCACGCGTCGGCAAACAGGAACTGCTGCTTGTGTTCGTGCCACGGCGACATGAATTCGGCCGCGCGCTTCTTGATGCCGATGGCGCGCATTTCATCGGCCACGCCCAGGCGCTCGAACAGGGGCAGGTTGGCGGGCAGCAGCGATTCACCAATGTGAAAACGCGGGTGGCGATCCTTGTCCAGCAACACGACGTGGCGGCCTTTTTGCGCCAGCAGCGCCGCCACCGTGCTGCCGGCCGGGCCGCCGCCAATGACCAGAACGTCGCATTCAACGGGCGAATCGCCCGCTTGATCGGTAGGAGGGGAGGACTGCATGGACTGCGAACTACGCCGAAAGAGGCACGCGCATCTGCGCTTTTTGATTATTGCACGCGCTGTTTTGACGACCGCGACGCGCGCACGGTCCACCACCCGCCGGCCAGGCCCAGCGCCGCGCCCGCCAGCACGTCGATCAGCAGGTGTTGCTTGGTCGCCAGCGTGGAGTAGCAGATGCCCACGCACCAACACGCGTTGATCAACGCCAACCAGCGCGGCGCGCCCACATCGGCCAGCAGGGCGCGCAACCACAGAAAGGAAAAGACCGACGCCGCCACGTGCAGCGAGGGGCAGGCGTTGCCGGCGTCGTCCACCGCGTACATAGCGGCAAAAAGGCCACCGCCGCCCCGCGGGCCGACGGCATCGGACACGGACGTCGGCCACAGGAAAAAAACCGCCAGCGCGAGCAAACACATTGCGGAGATGTGAGCGCAGTAGCGCACCAGTTGGCGCAGGTCAGGCTGCAAGGCCACCGGCAGCGCCGTATAAACCCACAGGCTGAGGTAGAGCCCGAGCGTCCAGGGCTGAAAGCCGACCCAGCGGTCGATGGCCGTGGCCGGGATCTGCATCACCTCGAACACCGGGTTGCGCTGAATCGCCAGGTAGGCGCGAAAAAACAGGATCAGGAACACGGCGTTGCCCGCAGCTTTCAGCCAAGGCAGCGTTGTTGTGCGGCGCCGCAGTTCGGTGAGCCACGACGCGGTCGAAGCAGAACCAGGTGCCGCGCCTTTCACGCCGCCTCCGCTCCGGGTGGGCTCGCCGCCCGCGCATCGCCCGCCGCCCAGCTCATGGCCAGCAGCAGGGCCAGCAGCGCGCCGGGGCCCACGGTGGCGCCAATGGCATTCAACACCGGCACGTTCGACAGCGCCAGCACACCGAAGCCGATGATGGTGGATACGTTGGCCAGGGCCAGTGAGGCGAGGGCGGTCGTGCGCGGCAGCGCTGCGCCACTCGTCTGTGAAACACGCTGGTTGAAGAAGAGGGCGTAGTTGGAGCCCACCGCCACGATCAGCAACAAGCCAACCAGGTGCAGCAGCGTCATGCGGACGCCAAGCGCCAAATGCGCCGCCATGACCAGCGCCACCGCGCCGACCAACGGTGCCAACACCCGGATCGTGCGTCTGAAGTCGCGCAGCGCTACGGCCACCAGCAGCAGCACGGCCAGACTGCCCGCCAGCGCCAGCATCAGGGCCTGTCGCAGGTATTGGCCAAAGACGCTGGTCGCCTGCTCGTCCAGATTGACGTAAAACGCCTCGACCCGAGGAAGGGATGAATTCAGCAGCGTGGTGACGGCGCTCTTCAGATCTTCTGTATTGGTCGAGGCGACCGCTGCCGGCAAACGCAGTGGCATCAGCACCGACCATTGACCATCACGCGGCAACAGCAGCGTCTGCACGGCAAAGGCGAAGCTGGAGCCCGCGAGCGCGCTGGCGGTCAATGGGCCTTCGTTCTTTGCCCTTGCAACGTCCTCAACGAAGGGCGTCAGCCGGTCGATCTTCAGCGGCAGGTCCTTCAGCGCGCTGGTCAGGCGGCTACGCAATTCATCAGCCGCCGGCAGGGCAGCCAGGCGCTCGTGCTGGACGACCTGGCTGGGCAGGAAATGCGCCGGGTTGTCGATGCCCGACAGGCGGCCGCTGGCCAGCATCGGCCGCAAGCTTTGCTCGGCCTGCTCGGCGGCCCGCAGTGCCGCCTCTTCGGTCTCTGCAGTCACCACGACCATGTGCTGCAGATCGGGCGTGCCGGCGTCGCGCCGCAACTCGGCGTCCAGCTTCTGCATGTCCAGCGGCGCTGGGTTGAGCCCGGAGAGTCCCGATGCCCAGAGGTGATCGCGCTGAACGAGCACCAACACGAGCGCCGCGAGGGTGAGTGCAACCGCCGGCCAGCGCAGGCGTTGCATCCACGCGGCCAGCCAGGCGACTGCGCGCCCCAGGCGATCGATGCGCGCAAACGGAACCGGCGCCGTGGGCAACGCCGGCAGCACGAAGCGCGTGACCATCGCCGCCGCGATCAGCCCCGCCACCGAATAGGCCCCCAACTGCACGAGCCCGGGAAAGCTGGAAAACAGCAGCGCCGCGAAACCGCATAGCGAGGTGGCCACGCCCAGGCGGATGGTTGGCCAGTAGGTGGTACGCCACGCTTGGGGGTCGTGCGCCTGCACCAGGTAGTAGATGCTGTAGTCAATGGCTTCGCCAATGAGGGTGGTGCCAAATCCAATCGTGATGGCATGCACGGTGTCGAAACTGAGCGCCACGGCGGCGATGGCCACCAGAATGCCGGACACGACGGGCAGCAAGCCGATGGCGACGTTGCGCCAAGATCGGTACACACCGAACAACAGGGCGAAAACGCTCAGGCCGCCAATCAACGATAGGCGCTCGATTTCCGACCGGATGGTGCTGCGTGCGTGCACGGCGAACACCGGCGTGCCCGACATGCGAAGCTGCAGCGTGCCGTCGGTGTTCAAGGCGTCGAAGCTCTTGCGAATGACGGTCAGCGCACGTTCCTGCGCGTCGGTGTCGGTGCCTTTGGCGCGCGTCATGGTCACCAGCAGCGCGCGCTGTCCGTCCGCCGACGCCCACGCACCATCGGTGCTCGAAGGTGCGCTGCCTCCTGCCACGCTTTCAAGCGTGGCCCACAACTCGCCGGTGGGATCGCGCGGGAGGAGCGACTTGAGCAACAGGCCGGCCGATCCAGACAACTCGACCAGTGTGTGGCTGATGGCATCGTGCAGCCCCTGGCTGCTGAAGCGCTCGGCATTGACTTTGGGACTGAGCACGTAGCGATAGCGCAGGAGAAGCGCCTGATCCACTTCGCGACTCGCGGCGTCGCCGTTGACCACGCCGGAGAATTCTGTGCTTTTCCGCAAGGTCGCCGCCAGCTTGGCAGACGCATTGGCGCGCGCGCCAGGTGTGCCACCGTCGATGCCGAGCAAGACCATGCGGGAAAGGGCGCCATCCTTGATCTGATCGACCAGCAGGCGTTGTCGCGCATCGGGCTCGCGCGGCAAAAAGGCCGACATGTCGGTGCTGTAGCGGCTTGTGGCGACCACGGCCAGGCAAAGCGCCATCAAGACCAGCCACCAGCCGAGAACGAATCGTGTCGTGTGACTGCGCGGCGGGTCGGTGCGAGAACTGGAGGTCAGCAAAACGGAAGGAGCGCTCGCGCCGTTTTCATTTCTCGGCCTCGATCCGCATGATTGAGCTGTCGCCATCGGCTTGCAGCGTTTCGATGCTGGAGACGACGTGGCGCTGACCGTTGACCGTGATCTGGCGCACCCAGCGTGCCAGGCGTTCTTCGCGAGGAATCAGCGCCAGACGCCAGTCCTGTTCGGTGCCGACCAGGCGCAGGTCGTAATACTGTCGCAGCATGGCTTCGTTGCCCAGCAGCGTGCCCCGAACGCCCTCGACGATGGCCAGCGCCTCGGGAACTTGCTGCAGACGCATTTCCCGCCGGCGGCCATCGCGCACCACCACAACTTGATCGCGTTCGACCGTCAGCGATTCGGCCTTGGGTTGCACCGTGATTTTTTCCAGCCGATCGGGCGGGCTGTAAACCAGTCGACCGCTGCTGATGATAGGCGCGTCGAGCACGGAGAGCTTCTTGGTTTCAGTGAAACGCGCCTGACCCGCCGGGTGGCGCGCCAGTTGTTGCATCAGCGAGGCGACGTTCCATTCTGCCCATGCGCTGGCGCTGGTGATCAGCAGCAAGGGCGCGACCAAGTAGGTGCGCCAAGTGTGGTGACCCATTTGTTCAGGTCTGGGCATGCCAGAAATCATAGAAATTGAACCAATTCCACGGTGCTTGACGACAGCGCGCCTCCAATAGTTCGACGAATCGATCCTGCGCCTCTTGCATCGCCGATGCTCGTTTTTCGGCTGGCACCTGCGCAAAATCGATGATTGGCTCAAACACAAGCTGGTAGCGATTGCCCCCCAGATAGCACCCCGCCATGAACACGACGGGAGCAGCCAGCATCGCCGCCAAGCGCCAAGGTCCCACGGGAAACGGCGCCGGTTCGCCGAGAAACGGGATATCCCGACTCTTGTCTTCGCCCAGCATGCGGTCGGCCAAAATACCGACGCTGCCGCCATTCTGCAGGTGGTCGCGAACGCGCAGCACGGAGTCGGGCCGGCCCAACCCAATCACACTGTTGGCGAGCGCGGGATTGATGGATGTCAGCGCGGCCGTCACCTTGCGGGCGTTGTCGGGAAACATGAGCATTCGGGTGTCGATGCCGTGGCGCTCGCCAACCACCCGCAGCGCCTCGAAGCTGCCGAAATGTCCGCCTGCAAAGACCATGCCGCGGCCCTGCTGGCGCAAGGCGGCGAGATGGGATTCACCGATCACTTCGATTGCAAACAAGTCGTGGCGTTCGCGCAGCCAGTAGACACGGTCGTGCACCACCGAGGCAAACGTCAGCACGTGCCGAAAGCCGTCTGGCAAGCGCGCCGTACGTCCCAGCGCGCGGCTCAGATAGGCTTTGCTGGCCCGCTTGGCCTTCGGCGCGAAGACGACGAAATAGGCGGCAATCGGGTAGAGGACAACCCGGCTGAGGCGGCGCCCCAAAAAAAGAGACAGCCACACCATGAAGCGCAGCACGGCCATCGAACTGCGTTCTGGCCGAGTCGCCCATTCGGCGCTGGCCACTTGTGTGGGAGGGGTCATGACGACAACGACCCTTTATTCACCCCGTCCACAGTGCCTGTGCACAACGGGATGCCATCGTCGGTCACCACGGCAAACTGCACGCGACCGCCTTCACGAAGCCCGTGGGCGCGCAGCAGCATGTGGGCTCGCGCCGCTGCGGGAAAGCGCGCCGCGCGCACCTGGATCGCAGCGTCGCCGGGGTAACTCGACACCAGACCAATCACCCAATCCAGCAGCAACGCGCCGGGCAGCACCGGATAGGCTGGAAAATGCCCAGGCAGCACCGGATGTTCATCGGGCACCCGCCACGTGGCCAGCAGCGGCCATTGAAGGTACTCCTGGGTCGTCATGCAATTTCCGGTGGCGAGTCGCGCCTGGCCGACCGGTACAGCGCCATGATGTCCGAGCGGATCAACTTTCCTGTGGCGTTTCGCGGCATGGCGTCCACACGCAGCAAAGGCCGTGGCAGAAAAACCGGATCAATGCGCTGACGCAACGCCGCCAGCACCTCCGACGGCCCGAGCGTTGGCGCGACCACCAGCGCGGCCAGGCGCTGGACGGTGCCATCACGGGCCACCGCCTCGTCGTCTGTTTGTATGAAGCAGCCCTCGACGACTCCAGGAATGCCTGCCAGCTGTGCGTTCAAATGGGCCAGCGATGTGCGTTTGCCGGCCACGTTCACCATGTCGGCGTTGCGGCCCAGCAGCAAGAAATGTTCGGTGTCCTGCTCTTCGATGCGGTCGGACAGCAGCACGCGCCCTTCCACATGCCCGTCAAAAACCCACGCGCCTTCTGCATCCGTGGCCATTTGCACGCCTGGCAGCAGCTGCCAAGCCGGCCCATTGACCGGGCGCCGGCTGGCCACCTGGCCACTTTCCGTGCAGCCATAGATCTCAAGCAACGGCGCGCCCATGACAGCTTCGGCGCGCTCGGCCAACTCAGCCGACAGCGGTGCCGTGGCGCTCAGAACCAGATCGCATGCCGGCAACTTCAAACCAGCTTCGAACAAGGTCGACAGATGAAACGGCGTGCTGACCAGCATGCGCGGCCTCGGCACCGATGCCAAGGCTTCGACGATGTCGGCCGGATAAAACGGGCGCCCATGCCAGAAGCTGGCTCCGCCATGCAGGGCCATCAGCACGCTCGACTCAAAACCGTACATGTGCTGCGCCGGCACGGTGGCGACAATGGTCATGCCTGCGGCGCCCAGGCGCGCCGACTCGGCCGCGCCGTTGATGCAAAGGCGCCCCCAGGTCTTTTGGTGTGCCGTGGGCTCGCCCGTGGAGCCCGACGTGAAGACGATGGCCGCAATCTGCCCGGCGTCGATCAACGGTGAAGCGTTGCTGGGCGACGTATTGCCGCCCAGATGATCCTGAATGGAGATGCCGGCCAAGCCTTCGGGCCGCTCGCGGTCATCGTGCAGGCACCGCAGTTCGGGATACCTGGTCTGCATTTGCGCAATGACCTGCGGCGCGAAGCTCGGCGGCATGAGCGTGACCTTGCCTGCCAGCAATCCGGCCGCCAGCCCGACCGCGAACAAATAGCGGTCGTGGCAAACGTTGATGACGTGGCCGCCGGGGACCAACGTTGACGCCAGGGACAGTGCGTCCTGGAAGAAACGACCGGCGGCCACGCCTTGGCCATGACGGTAGGCGAGGATGTCGTCCGGTGCGTGGCTGCTGAGCGGGTACTGCGCTTGCATGGGGAAGGTAGAAGTCGGCACCGCTTGGCGGGTGCGACCGGTTGCGGCGTCAGGTGGTGCGGTGCGCCGCGATGTGCTGCGTCAGGCTGCGCAGAGAGGCGTAGATGGCGGCGTTGTCCTCATCGTCGGCCCGCAATTGAAAGCCGTATTTCTTGGAGACCGCCAAGGCCACTTCCAGAATGTCGATTGAATCCAGCCCCAGCTCGCCGCCATACAGCGGTGCGTCCGGCTGAATGCCCTCGGGCGAGGTTTCCAGGTTGAGTGCGGTCACCATCAATTGCGCGACTTCGGGGAGCAGGGCCGACACGTCGGAAGAGGCCGGAGAGTTGTTCATAAGTTACAGCACGCTGGATAAAGAAAAATTATCGCCCAATCCTACGTGACGAGAACCACCGCGCGGCATCAAGCCATCCGGCGCATAGATCCATGAGAATGCCAACGTTCCGTGCTAAAATTCGCTGGATTGACGACGACCACATGGGCGGCTTTAAGACCCGCCCATTTTTTATGGCCTTTCGACAACCGTCGGCGGGCCGATCTTTTTTTCGGACAACGTGGCACTGCAGCAGACGATAGACGACACGATCCGGGGCCTCGGCTTCGAGTTGGTGGAGCTTGAGCGCTCCGCCGGTGGTCTGCTGCGAGTCACCATTGATTTTCCGTGGTCACCCGATGAAGCCGTGCGGCTGATCACCGTTGAGGACTGCGAGCGTGCCACGCGCCAGTTGCAGTATGTCCTTGAGGTGGAGGGCGTGGATTACCACCGGCTTGAAGTGTCTTCGCCGGGCATTGACCGGCCTTTGCGGCACGCGCAGGATTTTGAGCGCTTCGAGGGTGAACTGGTTGACGTCACCTTGAAGGCGCCCATCGGCGAGGCCGCCGCGGGCCAGGTGCACGCCAGTCGCAAGAAGTTTCGCGGCACGTTGCACAAGGTGGACGACAGCCATTGGCGGATCGTGTGGCGCGAGGAGCCCGCGGCCAAGCCCGGTCAGCGAGTGAGCGCCAAGCGCGCGCCCGCGCCCGAGCAGGCGTTGACGTTTTTGCTGGATGAATTGCAATCGGCGCGGCTCGCGCCCGTGGTGGACTTCAAAGGGCGCAAGTCGCCCCCACCTAATGCAAAAGAGGTTTGAACAATAGGTGGAGCGCGCGCGACGCGCTTTCATTTTGAGAGCATTGGAGCTGGTTAAATCATGAATCGCGAACTGTTGATGCTGGTCGAAGCGATCTCGCGCGAGAAGAACGTCGAGCGGGACGTGGTGTTTGGTGCCGTCGAGGCGGCGCTGGCGCAGGCCGCCAAGAAGCTGTATGAGGGCGAGGTTGACCTGCGCGTGGCCATCGACCGCGATACGGGCGAATACGAGACCTTCCGCCGCTGGCATGTGGTGCCCGACGAAGCGGGCCTGCAATTGCCCGATCAGGAAATCCTGCTGTTCGAAGCCAAGGAGCAGATCCCTGACATCGAACTCGACGAATACATCGAGGAGCAGGTTGAATCGGTGCCCATCGGCCGCATCGGCGCCATGGCGGCCAAGCAGGTCATCCTGCAGAAAATCCGCGACGCCGAGCGCGAGATGCTGCTGAACGACTTCATGAGCCGTGGCGACAAGATTTTCACCGGCACCGTCAAGCGCATGGACAAGGGCGACATCCTGGTCGAATCCGGCCGGGTCGAAGGGCGCCTGCGCCGCAGCGAGATGATTCCGAAGGAGAACCTGCGCAACGGCGACCGCGTGCGGGCCATGATCATGGAGGTCGACCTCACGCTGCGCGGCGCGCCCATCCTGCTGTCGCGCTCGGCGCCCGAATTCATGATCGAGCTGTTCCGCCAGGAGGTGCCCGAGATCGAGCAGGGTCTGCTGGAGATCAAGAGCGCCGCGCGCGACCCCGGCAGCCGCGCCAAGATCGCCGTGCTGAGCCACGACAAGCGCGTCGACCCCATCGGCACCTGTGTGGGCGTGCGCGGCACGCGCGTGAACGCCGTCACAAACGAACTGGCCGGCGAGCGCGTCGACATCGTGCTGTGGTCCGAGGATCCGGCGCAGTTCGTGATTGGCGCGCTGGCGCCGGCCAACGTGTCGTCCATCGTGGTCGATGAAGAAAAGCACGCGATGGACGTGGTGGTGGACGAGGAAAACCTCGCCATCGCCATTGGCCGCGGCGGCCAGAACGTGCGACTGGCGTCCGAGCTGACCGGCTGGAAGATCAACATCATGGACGCCGACGAATCGGCCCAGAAGCAGCAGGCAGAGACCGGCCAGGTTCGCCAGCTGTTCATGGAAAAACTCGACGTGGACGAGGAAATCGCCGACATCCTGATCGAGGAAGGCTTCACCAGCCTGGAGCAGATCGCCTACGTGCCCATCGAAGAGATGCGCGACATCGAATCCTTCGACGAAGAGACAGTGGGCGAGCTGCGCGCCCGCGCCAAGGACGCGCTGCTGACCATGGACATCGCGCGCGAGGAAAACATGGAAGCCGTGTCGCAGGACTTGCGCGATCTGGAGGGCCTGACGGCCGAATTGATCGGCAAGCTGTCGCAAGCCGGCGTGCAAACGCGTGACGATCTGGCCGATTTGGCCGTGGATGAATTGACCGACATCACCGGGCAGTCCGAAGAGGACGCCCGCGCCCTGATCTTGAAGGCGCGCGAGCACTGGTTCGCCGATCAAGAGTAAGGGTATGGAGACAAGCACCGCATATGACGAATATCACTGTTGCCGATTTCGCGAACGAACTCAAACGGCCCACTGACACGCTGATGGAGCAGCTGCAGGCGGCGGGCGTCAGCAAGCAGTCGGCGTCCGACGCGCTGACCGATGCCGACAAGCAAAAGCTGCTGAATTACCTGCAGGCCAGCCACGGCACCGACGCGTCTGCGCGCCGCAAGATCACGCTGACCAAGAAGACCACCAGCGAGATCAAGCAGGCCGACGCCACCGGCAAGGCGCGCACCATCCAGGTTGAAGTGCGCAAGAAGCGCACCTTCATCAAGCGCGACGACGAGCCGGCGGCGCCCGCACCGGCTCCGGTGCCGGAAGAGGTGGAAGCGCCCGCACCCGTTGCCGCAACGCCCGCCGCGCCACTGATCGACGCCGCCGAACAAGCGCGCCGAGACGATGAGGCACGTCGCCAGTCCGAACTGATGCGCCGCCAGGAAGAAGAAGCGGCCGAAAAACGCCGCCAGCGGGAAGAAAGCGAGCGCCGGAGCGCTGAAAGCGCCAGCCCCGCATCGACCGACGATGCGCCGGCGCAGCCCGCGCCTGAACCGACCGCCGAGCCTGCCGTGGTGGCAGAAGCGCCCGCGCCGTCGCCCGCCGAGGCGCCCCCCGCACCCGTCGCCCCGAGCCCGCAGGCCGAAGCCGAGCGCGCCCGCGAACAAGAGGCCAACCGCCGCAAGGCGCTGGCCGAAGCCGAAGCCATCCGCGCCATGATGAGCGCGCCACGCAAGGTGCTGGTCGCCAAGAAGCCGGAAGAGAAAAAGGCCGACGCCGCCGCCAAGGGCACGCTGCACAAGCCCGCGGGCACCGCGGCCGCCAAGACCGGCGCCGGCGCGCCATCGGCCAACAAGGAAGTCAAGTCCGCCAAGCTGTCGTCCAGCTGGGCCGGCGATCCGGCCAAGAAGAAGGGCATCCCCACCCGTGGCGACAGCTCGGGCGGTGTCGGCCGCAACAACTGGCGTGGCGGCCCGCGTGGCCGCCGGGGCGAGCGTGGGCGTGAAGAGCACGCCACGGCCCAGGCGCCGGTCGAGCAGCGCGTGATCGAAGTGCACGTGCCAGAGACCATCACCGTGGCCGAGCTGGCGCACAAGATGGCGATCAAGGCGTCGGAGGTCATCAAGGCGCTGATGAAGATGGGCCAGATGGTCACCATCAACCAGCCGCTGGACCAGGACACGGCCATGATCGTGGTCGAGGAAATGGGCCACACCGCCGTCATCGCGGCGCTGGACGACCCGGAAGCCTTCACCGACGACGAAGTGCAGGCCGCAGCCGCCGAAGCGCTGCCGCGCCCGCCGGTCGTCACGGTGATGGGTCACGTTGACCACGGCAAGACCTCGCTGCTGGACTACATCCGCCGCGCCAAGGTGGCGGCGGGCGAAGCGGGCGGCATCACGCAGCACATCGGCGCCTACCACGTCGAGACGCCGCGCGGCGTCGTGTCCTTCCTCGACACGCCGGGCCACGAGGCGTTTACCGCCATGCGTGCCCGTGGCGCGCAGGCGACCGACATCGTCATCCTGGTGGTGGCGGCCGACGACGGCGTCATGCCGCAGACCAAGGAAGCCATCAAGCACGCCAAGGCCGCGCAGGTGCCGATCGTGGTGGCCATCACCAAGTCCGACAAGCCCGAGGCCAACCCCGAGCGCGTCAAGAGCGAACTGGTCGGCGAAGAAGTGGTGCCCGAAGAGTTTGGCGGCGATTCGCCCTTCATCTCGGTCTCCAGCAAGACCGGTCAAGGCATCGACGATCTGCTGGAGCAGGTGCTGCTACAGGCCGAGGTGCTGGAACTGAAGGCGCCGGTCGAAGCCGCCGCCAAGGGCATCGTGATCGAAGCCAGCCTGGACAAGGGCCGCGGCCCGGTCGCCACCGTGCTGGTGCAGTCCGGCACGCTGAAGATCGGCGATGTGGTGCTGGCCGGCCAGACCAGCGGCCGCGTGCGCGCCATGCTGGACGAAAACGGCAAGCCGACCAAGTCGGCTGGCCCGTCGATTCCCGTCGAGATCCAAGGCCTGACCGAAGTGCCGCAGGCCGGCGACGACTTCATGGTGATGGCCGACGAGCGCCGCGCGCGCGAAATCGCCACCTACCGCGCCGGCAAGTTCCGCAACACCAAGTTGGCCAAGCAGCAGGCCGCCAAGCTGGAGAACATGTTCACCGACATGACGGCGGGCGAGGTCAAGCACCTGCCCATCATCATCAAGGCCGACGTGCAGGGCTCGCAAGAGGCGTTGGGGCAGTCGCTGCTCAAGCTCTCCAACGACGAGGTCAAGGTGCAGCTGGTGTACTCGGGCGTTGGCGGCATCAGCGAATCCGACATCAACCTGGCGATTGCCTCCAAGGCGGTGGTCATTGGCTTCAACGTACGGGCCGACGTCGGCGCGCGCAAGCTGGCCGAGGGCAACGACGTCGACATCCGTTACTACAGCATCATCTACGACGCCGTCGATGAGCTGAAGACGGCCATGTCCGGCATGCTGGCGCCGGAGCGCCGCGAAGAAGTCATCGGCACCGCCGAGATTCGCACCGTGTTCGTGGCCTCGAAGATCGGTACCGTGGCCGGTTCGTACGTCACCAGCGGCGTGGTGCGGCGCGATGCGCACTTCCGCCTGCTGCGCGACAACGTGGTCATCTACACGGGCGAGATCGAGTCGATCAAGCGCATGAAGGACGACGTGAAGGAAGTCAAAGAAGGCTTCGAGTGCGGTATCAAGCTCAAGAACTACAACGACATCCGCGAGGGTGATCATTTGGAGGTCTTTGAGATCAAGGAGATCGCGCGGTCGCTTTGATGCGCGAATACTGGACGCGAAGGACGCAAAGATTCGCGAAGGACGCGAAAGATTCAAAATTGAATAAAAACGGCTGCCAGCGCTTGCCAGACAAGCGCAAGCAGCTATCAATTTGATATTTTGTTTCCTTTCGCGTCCTTCGCGTGATCTTCGCGCCCTTTGCGTCCTGGAAGTTTTTTCAACCATGCCCAAACGCAGTTCCACCCCCAACCGCGGCTTTCGTGTCGCCGACCAGATCCAGCGCGATCTGTCGGAGTTGATCGCGCGCGAGTTGAAGGACCCGCGCGTCGGCATGGTCACGATCAACGCGGTCGAGGTCACGCCCGATTACGCACACGCCAAGGTGTTCTTCAGCCTGCTGAACGGCGACCCCGAGGAAACGGCCACCGGTCTCAACGCCGCCGCCGGTTTTCTGCGCAACGGCTTGTTCAAGCGCCTGCACATCCACACCGTGCCCACGCTGCACTTCATCTTCGACCGCACCACCGAGCGCGCGGCCGACATGAACGCGCTCATCGCCAAGGCGGTGGCCTCGCGCTCGAAAGACGACGAGACGCCATGACCGCCACCCCTCGTGCACGGGTGCAGCGGCGCCCGGTGCATGGGGTGTTGCTGCTCGACAAACCGCTGGGCCTGTCCAGCAACCAGGCGCTGCAAAAAGCCAAGTGGCTGCTGCGCGCCGAAAAAGCCGGCCACACCGGCACGCTCGATCCGCTGGCCACCGGCGTGCTGCCGCTGTGCTTTGGCGCCGCCACCAAGTTCAGCGGCCTGCATCTGGACGCCGACAAGACGTATGAGGCCACGCTGCAACTCGGCGTGACCACCACCACGGGCGACGCCGAAGGCGAGGTGATCGAGCGCCGCGCCGTGCCTGCCATCACGCCCGAGCAGTTGGAAGCCGTGCGCCAGCGCTTTCTGGGCCGCATCACGCAAGTGCCGCCGATGCACAGTGCGCTCAAGAAGGACGGCAAGGCGCTGTACGAGTACGCGCGCGCCGGCATCGAGGTCGAGCGCGCGCCGCGCGAGGTGGCGATTCATGCATTGAATCTGGCGCTGGCGCAGGTGGATCAAGCGCAGGCAGCTATCAAAATAGAAGTGACGTGCAGCAAAGGCACCTACATCCGCACGTTGGGCGAAGACATTGGCCAGGCGCTGGGCTGTGGCGGCCACCTGACGCGCCTGCGCCGCACCGCCACCGGCCCGTTCGTGGCCGCACAGTGCACCACGCTGCCCGCGCTGGAAGCGCTGGACGATCACGAACGCCTGAACCTTTTGCAGCCGGCCGAAGCGCTGCTGCCCGATCACACCGCCGTCACGCTCGCCGCCGATGATGCAGCCAAGTTCCTCACCGGCCTGCGCCGGCGCGGCGACTGGGTCGACGCCGACCACGTGGTCGTCTTTGGCGACGCACCCCGCGCACTGCTCGGCAGTGCGCACATCAAGGCGGGCGAGCTGATTCCGTCGCGCCTGCTCAGCCCCATCGAAATCCGTCAAATCCTCCAGGCCGCCGACGCGCGGCTGCACACCCAAGAAGTCATCGCATGACCCAGCAAATCCGCAACATCGCCATCATCGCCCACGTTGACCACGGCAAGACCACCATGGTTGACCAACTCCTGCGTCAGTCCGGCACCTTTGCCAGCCACGAAAAAGTGGTGGATACCGTGATGGACAACAACGCCATCGAGCGCGAGCGCGGCATCACCATCCTGGCCAAGAACTGCGCCGTGTCGTGGAAGGGCACGCACATCAACATCCTCGACACGCCGGGCCACGCCGACTTTGGCGGCGAGGTGGAGCGCGCGCTCAGCATGGTCGATGGCGTGGTGCTGCTGATCGACGCGCAGGAAGGCCCCATGCCGCAAACGCGGTTCGTCACCAAGAAGGCGCTGGCGCTGGGCCTGAAACCCATCGTCGTCGTCAACAAGGTCGACAAGCCCGGCGCGCGGCCCGACTACGTGATCAACGCCGCCTTCGAGTTGTTCGACAAACTCGGCGCCAATGAAGAGCAGCTCGACTTTCCGGTCGTCTACGCCTCGGGCATCAACGGCTGGTCGTCGCTGACCGAAGGCGAGCAGGGCGAGCAGTGGGGGCCGGACATGTCGGCGCTGTTCGAGACCATCCTCCAGCACGTGCCGGTGCACCAGGGCGACCCCAAGGCGCCGCTGCAGTTGCAGATTTCGGCCATCGACTTTTCGACCTTCGTCGGTCGCATCGGCGTCGGCCGCGTCAACGCCGGCACCATCAAGCCGGGCATGGAAGTGCTGGTGGCCGAAGGCACCGACGGCAAGACCTTCAAGGGCAAGGTCAACCAGGTGCTGACCTTTCAGGGGCTGGACCGAGTGCAAGTGACCGAAGCCGGCCCGGGCGAGATCGTGCTGGTCAACGGCATTGCCGACATCGGCATCGGCGTGACGCTGACCGATGTGGCCAACCCGCAACCGCTGCCCATGCTGCACGTGGACGAACCCACGCTGACGATGAACTTCAGCGTCAACACCAGCCCGCTGGCTGGGCGCGAGGGCAAGTTCGTCACCAGCCGCCAGATCTGGGACCGGCTGCAGAAAGAACTGCAGTCCAACATGGCGCTGCGCGTGAAAGAGACCGACGAAGACGGCGTGTTTGAAGTGTCTGGCCGGGGCGAATTGCACCTGACCATCCTGCTGGAGAACATGCGCCGCGAAGGCTACGAGCTGGCCGTGGGCAAACCGCGCGTGGTGTTTCGCGACGTGGATGGCGAGCGCCACGAGCCGATCGAGCTGGTCACCGCCGACATCGAGGAAAACCACCAGGGCGGCGTGATGCAGGCGCTGGGTGAGCGGCGCGGCGACCTGGTCAACATGGAGCCCGATGGCCGTGGCCGCGTGCGGCTGGAATACCGCATTCCGGCGCGCGGCTTGATCGGTTTCAGCAACGAATTTCTGAACCTCACGCGCGGCACCGGCCTCATCAGCAACATCTTCGACAGCTACGAGCCGTACCGCGGCGAGATCGGCGGGCGCAAGAACGGCGTGCTGATCAGCATGGACGACGGTGAAATCTTCACCTACGCCCTGGGCAAGCTCGACGACCGCGGCCGCATGTTCGTGCGCCCGAACGACCCGGTGTACGAAGGCATGATCGTCGGCATCCACAGCCGCGACAACGACCTGGTGGTCAACGCCACGCG
>JAGOVZ010000118.1 GCA_018060485.1 Ottowia sp.
TGGCGCGCAAGTACGGTGGCACGCCTGAGCAGTTCGAGCAAAACCGCGCCGCCATCCGCGCGCGTGGCGCGGCGGTCGGCTTCGAGTTCAACCCCGCCGGGCGCGGGCGCATCTACAACACCTTCAACGCGCACCGCCTGCTGCACTGGGCCGGGCAGCAGGGCGATGACCAGCAACTCGCCTTGAAGCGCGCGCTGCTGGAGGCGTACCACGGTCGAAGCGAGGCGGTGGAGCAGGACGACGTGCTGCTGGCCGCAGTCAAGAAAGCGGGTCTGGACGAAGCACGCGCGCAAGAAATTCTGGCCAGCGACGAATTCGCCGCCGAGGTGCGCGCGGCCGAGCGCCACTACCAACAGGCCGGCATCTCGTCGGTGCCGGCGGTCATCATCAACGACCGCCACTTGATCAGCGGCGGCCAGCCGCCCGAGGTGTTCGAGCAGGCGCTGCGGCAGTTGGCGCAAAGCGTCTGATCTGCATCAACATTCAAGTCTTATGGGCTTGCAGCGCTCGTCTGGCAAGCGCAAGCAGCTATTTTTAATGTAGCAAATAGGCTGTTGGCTTAAGCGCGACTTCAGTTGCGCTGGCCAAGATTCCTTCGTCGGCACATGCCGTTTTTTTGAAGGAGTCGACGTGCGCTTCAACCGTTTCCTGACCACCGTGCTGGCCGCGCTTGGCGTGGTGACCAGCATCGGCGCCCCAGCCTGGGCACAGGCCACCACGCCCGCCGCGCAGCTGCAGCGCTGGCAGGCCGCCGCCGGCGCGCCCGGCGATGCGGCGCGCGGGCAAAAACTTTTCAACACCAAGGCTGGCAACGACGTGAGTTGCGCCTCGTGCCACGGCAGCCCGCCCACCGGCCCGTCGCGCCACGCCAGCACCGGCAAGCCGATCGACGCCTTGGCACCCGCCTTCAACAGCGAACGTTTTGCCGACCAGGCCAAGGCCGACAAATGGTTTCGGCGCAACTGCAAGGACGTGTTCTCGCGCGAGTGCAGCGCGGCCGAAAAGGCCGACCTGATGGCTTATCTGCTCAGCCTGCGCCAGTGAGGTGTTCCATGCGATCAATTCACATTTTGATAGCTGCCTGCGCTGTTCTGGCAAGCGCTGCACAGGCAGATGACCATGGCCGCCGCATGCCGACGCAGGTGCCCAAGGCTTATGTGCAGGAATGCGCCAGTTGCCACATGGCCTACCCGCCCGGCCTGCTGCCGGCCGCGTCGTGGCAGCGCCTGATGGGCGGGCTGAACCAACATTACGGCAGCGACGCCTCGCTCGACGCCGCCACGGTGCAGCAGTTGTCGACCTGGCTGCAAACCCACGCCGGCACGTACAAGCGCGCACGTGCTGAAGAGCCGCCGCCCGAAGACCGCATCACCCGCACGCGCTGGTTCGCGCGCAAGCACGAAGACATCGCGCCCGCCGTCTACAAGCGCGCCGCCATCCAGAGCGCCGCCCACTGCATGGCCTGCCATGCGGGCGCCGAGCGCGGTGACTTCGACGACGACAAGGTGCGCATCCCCAAATGAAGGAAATTTGACCATGAACGCTTCAAATTCAATAGCTGCCGGCGCAAATCCATCAAGGGCCAGCGCCCAAAAACCTTCGAAACGCCGGGTGGTCGATGCGCCCGTGCGTGTGATGCACTGGCTGCTGGCGCTCAGCTTTCTGGGCGCCTACCTCACCGCCGACGGCGAGCGCTGGCGGCTGGTGCACGTCACGCTGGGCTACACCATGGCCGGGTTGCTGGTGGCTCGCGTGCTGTGGGGCGTTTTCGGCCCGCGGCCGGCGCGCCTGTCGATGCTGTGGCGCAAGCTGCAGGGCGCGCCCGCGTGGCTCAAGGCAGCGGCCAGCGGCCGCATCGACTGGCGGCAGGGCCAGAACCTGCTGCTGGCCGCCACGGTGGCGCTGCTGCTGATCGTCATCGCGCCGCTCACGCTCTCGGGCTTGGGCGTGTACCAGGAATGGGGCGGCGGCGACGCACTGGAAGAACTGCACGAATTCCTCGGCAACGGGCTGCTCGCGCTGGTGCTGGCGCACGTGGGCGCGGTGCTGGCGCTGTCGCTGCTGCGGCGGCGCAACCTGGTGGCGCCCATGCTCAGCGGCCGCACGCCGGGCGCGGGGCCTGATCTGGTCAAGCGCCCTTTCACCGGCGTGGCCGCGCTGCTGCTGGCGGCGGTGCTCACCTTTTGGGGCTGGCAGTGGCAGACGGCGCCGACCGCGGTGGCGGGCGACGGCTACACCGCACAATCACACCATGACGATGACGACTGACTCCGACCATGCGCGTGCTGCTGGCTGAAGACGACGAACTGCTCGGCTCGGGCCTGAAGGCGGGTCTGGGCCAGCATGGCTTTGCCGTCGACTGGGTGCGCGACGGCGTGGCGGCCGAACGCGAGTTGCTGGCGCAACAGCACGAGGCGGCGGTGCTCGATCTGGGCCTGCCGCGCCAGGACGGGCTGGACGCGCTGGCCGCCGTTCGCGCCAAGGGCGTGCGCACGCCGGTGCTGGTGCTGACCGCGCGCGATGCCATCGACGCGCGCATCCAGGGCCTGGACGGCGGCGCCGACGACTACATCGTCAAGCCCGTCGATCTGGGCGAACTGGCGGCGCGCCTGCGCGCGCTGGTGCGCCGCGCGCACGGCGTGCCCACTACCCGCCTGATGCTGGGCGAGGTGGCGCTCGACCCCGCCGCGCGCCAGGTGTGGCGCGGCGACGAGGCGGTGGAGCTGTCCACGCGCGAGTTCGATCTGCTGCAGGTGTTCATGCTGCACGCGGGCCGCGTGTTGACGCGCGAGCAGATCGAGCAGCACCTGTACAAATGGGGCAGCGAAGTCAGCAGCAACGCGGTGGAAGTGCACATCCACAACCTGCGGCGCAAGCTGGGTGCCGAGTTGATCGAGACGGTGCGTGGCGTGGGCTACGTGGCGAGGAAATGAACATCCCCCTGAGTCGCCTGCGGCGCCTTCCCCCACTCTCTGCGGGAAGGGGGACGCACCCAGCGGGCGGGCCAAGCCCTTGCGCGGGTGCCTGCGCGTGGCCTGCTCCGCGGCCGTTGGGCTCTTTCTTGTGTCGTCGGCTGCGGGCGGGTTTCAGCGGGGCTGCGTGGTGATATGAGCGCCGCGCCGCGCCGCACCTGGTCGCTGGCCCAGCGGCTGATGGCGATGGTGCTGGGCTTTGTGTTGGTCACGTGGGTGCTGACGGCGGCGGTGGCGTGGTTCGTGACGCAGCATGAGTTGAACGAGCTGCTCGACGCGCATCTGGCGCAGACGGCGGCGCTGCTGACGACCGGCGAGGTCGACGACGACGATGGCGACGCCGTGGTGCGGGCGCCGACGCTGCTGCACAAATACCAGTCGCGCGTGGCGTTCCAGATCTGGCGCCAGGGCAAGCTGCGCGCGCGCTCGGCCGACGCACCCGAGCAGCCGCTGGCGGCGCTGGACGTGCGCGGCCTGTCGAACCAGCAGATCGGCGGCCGCATCTGGCGCGTGTTCAGCACGGCGCGCGAGGAGGGCGGCCAGGTGCGGGACGTCATCCAGGTCGGCGAGCACGCCTCCGCGCGCCGCCACGTGCTGCTGGCCAGCCTGCGCGGCACGCTGATCCCGCTGCTGGCGGCGCTGCCCTTGCTGGCCGCCGGCATCTGGTGGGCGGTGCGGCGCGCGGTGCGCCCGCTCGAGCGCCTGAGCGCCAGCGTGTCCGCGCGCCGCCCGCAGGCGATGGACCGGCTGCCCGAAGACGACACGCTGCCCGAGGTGCGGCCGCTGGTGCAGGCGCTGAACGGACTGTTCGAGCGCGTGCACGACCAACTTGCCAGCGAGCGCCGCTTCACCGCCGACGCCGCGCACGAGTTGCGCACGCCGATCGCCGCCATCCGCATGCAGGCCCAGGTGGCCCAGGGCGCCACGGGCGACGACGAACGGCGCGCCGCGCTGGCCGCCACCATTGCCGGCTGCGATCGCGCCACGCGCCTGGTCGAGCAACTGCTGCAACTGGCGCGGCTGGAGGCCGACATGGCCGACACCCGCGCGCCCGACAGCCGGCGCGGCCAGGCCGATCTGGCGGCCGCGGCGGCGCAGCAGGTGCACGAGCTGGCGGCCCAGGCCGGGCGGCGCGGCCAGCAGATGGCGCTGGATCGACCGCCGCACGCCGTCGCGGTGCCGATGAGCGGCCCGCTGCTGGCCGTGCTGCTGCGCAACCTGATCGACAACGCGCTGCGCTACGGCCCGGACGGCGGCCGCGTGCGGGTGCAGGTGCTGGCCGCCACTGCCGACGCCGGGGCGCATCTGGTGGTCGAAGACGCGGGGCCGGGCTTGTCGGACGCCGATTTGCAGCGGCTGGGCGAGCGCTTTTTCCGCGTGCTGGGCAGCGGCCAGAGCGGCAGCGGGCTGGGCTGGTCCATCGTGCAGCGGCTGGCGCGCCTGCACGATCTGGACATGGCGCTGGACCGCAGCCCCGCGCTGGGCGGCCTGCGCGTGACGGTGCGTTGGCCGCGTGGGTAACAGGAGACTACAAAAAAAGTAGCTGCCCGCGCTTGCTGGACGTGCGCTGGCGCCTATTTTTGCTTGAAGAAAGCGCGCAGGGCGGCGCTCAGTTCAGGAAACTCCAGCGCAAAGCGCTCGGGCTGCACGAAGTGCGCCTCGCAGGCGACGGCGAAGAACTCGGCTGGCGCGGTGGCGCCATAGGCGTCCAGCCAGGGCGCGGGCGCGCCAAAGCGCTGGGCCAGCGTGACCTGCTCGCGAAAGCGCTCGTACGCCGGCGCCCAGGTGCGGTACCAGTGCGCCGCCGCCTCGCGGCTGCTGGCCGCGCCCATGAAGCCGCGCGGCAGCGGCGGCGCGCCATCGGCGCTGCCGCCTTGCATGTCCATCTTGTGCACGAACTCGTGGATCACGACGCTGCCTTCGGCATCCTGATCGGTGCCGGCGCTTTGAACCGCTGGCCAGCTCAGCATGACCGGGCCGCCGTGCATGGCTTCGCCCGACAGCACCTCGTCGTAGTGGTGCATCACGCCGGCTTCGTCGGTGCGCTGGCGGCGCGCCACGGCGGCGTCGGGGTGCATCACGATGCCGACGAAATCGTCGTACCACTGCAGCGCGTCTTCGGGCGAATCGGGCGGGCCCAGGTGCAGCAGCGGCAGGCAGGCCTGCGCGGCCACGGCGACGGCCATGGCGTCGGTCACTTCAAGCCCGTGCGCGCCAATGAATTCCTTGCGGTCGAGGAAGTGCTCCGACAGGCGCCGCAGCCGGGCGTATTCGCCCGCGCTCAGGGTGCGCAGAAACGGGTAGTGGCGCAGCGTCTGGCGCCACAGTTCGTCGGGGATGGGCGTCGGGCCACCGGCGGCGCGGCGCACCCAGCGCGTCAGGTTTTTGAGCATGGCCGTCAGGTGGGGCCGGGGGACACGCGTTGCAAGCCGCCTTGGGCCGTCAGGCGCAGCACTTCAAGGCGGCGCTCGGTGGCGGTGACGTGCCAGTCGCTCAGCACCACCTGCGTCAGCGGGCGGCCGCGCGCATCGGCGCCCAGGGCGTGATCGCCCGGCCGGTGCGTGTGGCCGTGGATCAGCACGGTGGCATCGGCCTCGGCCAGCCAGCGGCGGGCCAGATCGGCATCGACCTGCGCATAAACGCCTTGCGCGGCGTGCTGCGCCTCGCTCTGCGCGCGCATCTGGCGCGCCACGGCCTGGCGCTCTGGCAAGGGGCGCGCCAGGAAGGCGCTTTGCCACTCGGGCGCGCGCACCTGCTGGCGAAACTGCTGGTAGGCCACGTCGTCGGTGCACAGCAGGTCGCCGTGCGTGAGCAGGTAGGTGTGTTCGTCGAACGTGAGCAGCGTGGGGTCGGCCAGATCGCCCACGCCGGATTGCGCCAGAAAATCACCGCCGACCAGAAAGTCGCGGTTGCCGCGCATGAAGAACACGTCGCGCGCCGCGCTGGCCTGGCGCAGCACCTCGCCGCACTGCGCTTCAAAGCTGCCGGGCAGGGCCGAATCGTCGCCCACCCACACCTCGAACAGATCGCCCAGCATGAACACCGCGTCGGCCGGCGTGTGGCGCAGGTAGCGCGCCCAGGCGTCGAAGGTGAGTGGCTCCTCGGGCTTGAGGTGCAGGTCTGAAATGAAATCGACCGTGCGCCAGTGCGCACGCGCGGGCAGCGCGGCGAACCGGGGCACGGTCGTCATGGCGGGGCCGGTTATGCGCCGACGACGACGGCCTTCTCGATCACCACGTCATCGCGTGGCACATCGTCGTGAAAGCCCTTGCGCGTGGTGGGCACGGCCTTGATGGCGTCGACCACGTTTTCGCCCTTCACCACCTTGCCGATCACGGCATAGCCCCAGCCCTGCGCAGTGGGGGCCTTGAAGTTGAGGAAATCGTTGTCCACCGTGTTGATGAAGAACTGCGCCGTGGCCGAATGCGGATCGCTGGTGCGCGCCATCGCCACGGTGTACTGGTTGTTCTTCAGGCCGTTGTCGGCCTCGTTGGTGACGGGCGCCTGGGTCGGTTTTTGCTTCATGCCGGGCTCGAAACCGCCGCCCTGGATCATGAAGTTCTTGATGACGCGGTGAAACACCGTGTTGTCGTAGTGACCGGCCTTGACGTAGGCCAGAAAGTTGGCGACCGACTTGGGCGCCTTGGCTTCGTCCAGCTCCAGCGTGATGACGCCGTGGTCCTTGATGTGCAGTTCGACTTGGGGGTTGGGCATGTTGTCTTTTCCGAAAATTACTTGACCAATGTGGCGGACTGGATGACCACCGGCTTTTGCGGCACGTCGGTCGGGAAGGGGCCGCCGGCGCCGGTGGGGGTGTTGCGGATTTTTTCCACCGTGTCCATGCCGCTCACGACCTTGCCGAACACCGTGTAGCCGTACAGCGCCGGGTGGTTCTCGACGTTCTTGCGCGGAATGTCTTTTTGCAGCTGGCCCTGGAACTCGAAGGTCACCGGGTCACCCGCCGGCAGGATTACCGGATCGAGCCGGCTGTTGTCGACCACGTTGATGAAGAACTGCGAGGTGGCCGAATGCGGATCGCCGGTGCGCGCCATGGCCACCGTGCCCACGTCGTTCTTCAGGCCCTTGGCCAGCGCTTCGCGGCCTTCGTGCTTGATCGAGGGGCGGTTGGGCTTTTGCTTGTAATCCTTGTCGTAGCCGCCGCCTTGCACCATGAAGTTCTTGATGACGCGGTGGAAGATGGTGCCGTCGTAATGCTTGTCCTTGACGTACTGCAGGAAGTTTTCGACCGTCTTGGGCGCCTTGTCGGGATAGACCTCGACCACGAAGTCGCCCTCGCTGGTGACGAACTTCACGCGCGGGTCGGCGGCAAAGGCGGGCAGGGCGGTGCCCAGCGCGCCGGCGGCGGCCAGCGTGGTGGCCAGGCGGGCGAGTGTTCTTCTTGAAAGGGTCATGACGCGGAACTCCTGAAGCAGGCGATGTGAAAGGGGTTTGGTGCCTTTGGGCGGGCGGCAAGTTCCCGCCCAAGGCGGCTGGGCGTTCAGCCGCCCGGCTTGGCCGCGCCGGCCAGGGCGCCGCGCAAGGCCTCGATCTTGGGCGCGAGCCGGGCGTTGGCGCCGTCAAGCTGGCGCGCGCGCTGGTAGGCCTCGGACGCCTGGCGCACGCGCACGTCGCCCAGATTTTCGAGCGCGGTGGCGTAGGCGGGGTTGATGCGCAGGGCGGCTTGCAGTGCTTCGTCGGCCTTGTCGAGCTGGCCGCGGCTGGCGTGCAGCACGGCCAGGTTGTTCCACGGTTCGGGCAGCTCGGGGTAGTCGCGCGTCAGCTGCACCAGCAGCTCTTCGGCCTCGGCGGTCTTGTTGGCGGCGC
>JAGOVZ010000014.1 GCA_018060485.1 Ottowia sp.
ATGGGCCGACGGCCGCGTCGAGGTCGAGCGGGGCCCGCTGACCGCCCGCCGCTGAAGCGCGGCCTTGGTGTTTTCGCGGCTGCTGTCGGCGGCCGCTGCGTGCTAGCCTTGCTGCGTCGGCCATGCTGACCGACGCCGAGGGAACGCCAAGATGAGCAGCACGCATGTTTTTCACCGCAATCTGTTGACCACGCCGCCCGTTGCCGTGCGCGGCGAGGGCATCTGGATCGAAGACGCGGCAGGCAAGCGCTACATCGATGCCTCGGGCGGTGCGGCGGTGTCGTGCCTGGGCCATGGCCATCCTGACGTGGTGGCCGCCATGCACCGGCAAATCGACCGGCTGGCCTATGCGCACACCAGTTTTTTCACGACCGAAGTGGCTGAACAGCTGGCCGATCAGCTGGTGCGCACCGCGCCGACGGGCATGAGCCACGCCTATTTCGTCAGCGGCGGCTCCGAGGCGGTCGAGGCGGCGCTGAAGATGGCGCGGCAGTACTACCTCGAAGTCGGCCAGCCCGAGCGCAGCCACTTCATCGCCCGGCGCCAGAGCTACCACGGCAACACGCTGGGCGCGCTGGCCGTGGGCGGCAACGCGTGGCGGCGCCAGCAGTTTGCGCCGCTGCTGATCGACGTCACCCACGTGGCGCCGTGCTACCCCTACCGCGATCAGCGCGCCGATGAAACGCCCGAAGCCTACGGGCAGCGGCTGGCGCAGGAGCTGGACGAAACGATCCAGCGCGTCGGCCCCGGCAAGGTGCTGGCCTTCATCGCCGAAACGGTGGGTGGCGCCACCGCCGGCGTGCTGGTGCCGGTGCCGGGCTACTTCAAGGCCGTGCGCGAAGTCTGCGACAAGCATGGCGTGCTGCTGATCCTGGACGAGGTGATGTGCGGCATGGGCCGCACCGGTACGCTGCACGCCTGCGAGCAGGACGGCGTGGTGCCCGATCTGATGACCATCGCCAAGGGGCTGGGTGGCGGCTACCAGCCGATTGGCGCGGTGCTGGCGCAGAAAAAGATCGTCGATGCCATGTCGCAGGGCAGCGGCTTCTTCCAGCACGGCCACACCTACCTGGGCCACGCGGTCGCTTGCGCCGCCGCGCTGGCTGTGCAGCAGGTCATTGAGCGCGACGGCTTGCTGCAAAAAGTGCAGCGCGGTGCGCCTGTCCTGCAAGCGCTGCTGGCCGAAAAGTTCAAGAATCACGCACACGTGGGCGACGTGCGCGGGCGCGGCTTCTTCTGGGGCGTCGAACTGGTGCAAGACCGCGCCACCCAAGCGCCATTCGATCCGGCACGCCGCTTGCATGCCAAGGTGAAAGCGGCGGCTTTCGCGCGCGGTTTGCTGGTTTATCCCATGGGCGGCACGGTGGACGGCCGTTATGGTGACCACATCCTGCTGGCGCCGCCGTTCATCACGACCGAGGCCGATTTGACGCAGATCGTCGATCGGCTCGCCGACGCGGTGGACGCGGCGATCGCGCAGGGTTGAACTTTTTTCTCAGGAGATCAATGCACATGACAGTCAAACTGGTTCTGAAATCCCTGGCGCTGGCCGCCGCCGCCAGCACGGCGCTGCTGGCCGCCCCGGCGCAGGCGCAGCAGAAGTTCGTCACCATCGGCACGGGCGGCGTCACCGGCGTGTACTACGCGGCGGGCGGCGCCATCTGCCGCCTGGTCAACAAGGACCGCGCCAAGCACGGCATCCGCTGCTCGGTCGAATCGACCGGCGGCTCGGTGTTCAACGTCAACACCATCAAGGCGGGCGAGCTGGATCTGGGCTTTACCCAGTCCGACGTGCAGTACAACGCCGTCAAGGGCCTGAACCAGTTCAAGGACGGCGGCGCCGTGAGCGACTTGCGCGCCGTGTTCGCCGTGCACCCCGAGCCCTTCACCGTGGCGGCGCGCAAAGAGGCCAACATCGCCAAGTTCGAGGACTTCAAGGGCAAGCGCTTCAACGTCGGCAACCCCGGCTCAGGCACGCGCGCGTCGATGGAAGAACTGCTGGGCGCCATGGGCTGGAAGCTGAACGACTTTTCGCTCGCCTCCGAGTTGAAAGCCGACGAGCACGGCCCGGCGCTGTGCGACGGCAAGATCGACGGCTTCTTCTACGGCGTGGGCCACCCCAGCGCCAACATCCAGGACCCGACCACGAGCTGCGGCGCCAAGCTGGTGTCGCTCACCGGCCCGGCCGTCGACAAGCTGGTGGCGGACAAGCCCTACTACGCCAAGGTCACCATCCCCGCCGGCCTGTACCCGAACAACCCGCAGGCCACCAACACCTACGGCGTGCTGGCGACCATCGTGGCGTCGGCCAAGACGCCGGCCGACACCATTTACGCCGTGACCAAGGCCGTGTTCGACAACTTCGACGAATTCAAGAAGCTGCACCCGGCGCTCGCGCACCTCAAGCCCGAGGACATGGTCAAGAACGGCCTCTCCGCGCCGCTGCACGATGGGGCGGCGCGCTACTACAAGGAAAAAGGCTGGATCAAATAAGCAACGCTTGCTGAATCCGCAGAAAAAGGCGAAGGCGACTTCGCCTTTTTCCATGGGATGGAGTTCATGAGTGTTTCAGGCCTCCAGCGCACGCTGTACAAGCGCAAGCAGCTATAAAAAATATAGTATCCAAATGGCCACCGACATCGAAAAAGCCCCCGAAGCGCTGCAGCAACTGGTTGCCGAGACCGACACCGGCGGCCGCAAACCGACGGGCGCCACGGCCAAGGTGATCTTCGCTCTGGCGCTGGCCTGGGCGCTGTTCCAGTACTGGTACGCATCGCCGCTGCCCTTCGTGCTGGGCTTCGGCATCCTCAACGACACCGAGGCGCGGGCGATTCACCTGGCGTTTTCTTTTGCGCTGGCGTTTCTGGCCTGGCCGGCGTTCCGCTCGTCGCCGCGGCGCCACGTGCCTGCGCTGGATTGGGTGCTGGCCCTCGTCGGCGCCTTTGCCGGTGCGTATTTGATGCTCTTCTATCGGGAGCTGGCCACGCGCCCGGGGCAGCCGACGACGATGGACATCGTGGTCGCCACCACTGGCCTGGTGCTGCTGCTCGAAGCCACGCGCCGCGCCGTCGGCTGGCCGATGGCGGCGCTGGCGCTGCTGTTCCTGGCCTATTGCATGGGCGGGCCTTATCTGCCCGACGTGCTGGCGCACAAAGGCGCATCGCTCAATCGCCTGCTCTCGCACATGTGGCTGACGACGGAGGGCGTGTACGGCATCGCGCTGGGTGTATCGGCCAGCACCATCTTTGTCTATGTGCTGTTCGGCGCGCTGCTCGATCGCGCGGGCGGCGGCAACTACATGATGCAGGTGAGCTTTGCGGCACTCGGCCACATGCGCGGCGGGCCGGCCAAGGTGGCGGTGGTGTCGTCGGCGCTCAACGGCATGATTTCGGGCTCGTCGGTCTCCAATGTGGTGTCAGGCGGCATCTTCACCATTCCGCTGATGAAGAAGGCGGGCTATGGGGGCGTTAAGGCCGGCGCCATCGAGACCATGAGTTCGGTCAACGGCCAGATCATGCCGCCGGTGATGGGCGCCGCGGCCTTCCTGATGGTGGAGTACGTCGGCATTCCGTATTCCGAAGTCGTCAAGCACGCGTTCTTGCCGGCGTCGCTGTCGTACCTGGGCCTGCTCTACATCGTGCACCTGGAGGCGCTGAAGATGGGCATGCAACCCATCGCCGCGCGTTCCCCGCGCACCTGGCATAACCGCGTGCTGCGCAACCTGATCGGCATCACCGGCTCGATCGTGGTGGTCGGGGTGCTCTACTATTTATTGCAGTTCTTCAAGAGCACGCTGGGCGCGGCGGCGCCCTGGGCGGTGGGTGGCACGCTGCTGGCGATGTACCTGTTCGCGCTGCGTGAGGCGGCGCGCTGCCCCGATCTGCCCGAAGACATCGACGTCAACAACCCCAAGCCGCTGGAGACCTGGCCCACGGTGCGCGCGGGGCTGCACTTCATCATTCCCATCGGCGTGCTGATCTGGTGTCTGATGGTGGAAGAGATGTCGCCCGCGCTCTCGGCCTTCTGGGCCGTCACGGCGCTGATCGTGCTGATGCTGACGCAGCGGCCCTTGATCGATTTCTTTCGCGGCGTGAAGACGCCCGGCGCCTGGCTGCAGGGCTGGGATTCGGTGGTGCAGGGCTTTAACGACGGCGCCCGCAACATGATCGGCATCGGCATTGCCACCGCCACGGCGGGCATCATCGTCGGCGCCATCACGCTCACGGGCCTGGGCCTGCGCATGACGGAGTTCGTCGAATTCGTCAGCCACGGCAACGTGATGCTGATGCTGCTGTTCATCGCCTTCGTCTGCCTGGTGCTGGGCATGGGCGTGCCGACCACGGCCAATTACGTGCTGGTGGCCACGCTGATGGCGCCGGTGGCGGTGGAGCTGGGCGCGCAGGCGGGGCTGGTGATTCCGCTCATCGCGGTGCACCTGTTCGTGTTTTATTACGGCATCATGGGCGACATCACGCCGCCGGTGGGGCTGGCGACCTTTGCCGCCTCGGCCATCTCGGGCGAGGATTCGATCGCCACCGGCATCCAGGGTGCGCTCTATGCGCTGCGCACGGTGATCCTGCCCTTCATCTGGATCTTCAACCCGCAACTGCTGTTGATCGATGTGCATGGCTGGGGCGAATTGATCCTGGTCGTCACGGCATGCTCGGTCGCCATGCTGGTGTTCGCGGCGCTGACGATGAGCTGGTTCCGCATCAAGCTGAAGTGGTGGGAGTTCGCGCTGCTGACGCTGTCGGTGGCGCTGCTGTTCCGCCCCGGCTTCTTCATGGACCGCATCGCGCCAGAATACACCGCCGCGCCCGCCGATCAGGTGTACGAGGTGGCGAAAAACCTGCCGGGCAACGGCACCCTGGTGATGCAGATCAAGGGCACCACGCTGGAGGGTGAAGATGTCGAGAAGACCGTGTCGGTGCAACTGGGCGACAAGGGCCCGGACGGCCGCAAGCGCCTGGCCGACGCGGGCCTGACGCTGGTGCCGCTGGGCAGCGACATGCAGGTGGGTGCGGTCAAGTTCGGCTCGCAAGCCAAGCGCTCGGGATTCGAGCCGGGCTGGGACGTGAGACACGTGCAGGTGCCGACGGATCGGCCGACCAAGTACTGGTTCTTCCTGCCCGGCTTTCTGCTGGCGGCGCTGGTGTGGTGGTTGCAGGGGCTGCGCATGCGGCAAGTGGGCTTGCGTCCGGCGTGATGCGTGGTGCCAACACCCTTGTTCATGAGTTGACGGCAGTCGTGCGGGAGACTGCGTTGCCGCGCACTGCATACGACAGGCTGCAATAATCCGCGCTCACCTCCAATCTTTCCGATTCATGATTTACATGAAGACCGACAAGGGCCGCGCTGCGCTATTGCAGCGCGACGCCTTGAACCTGCGGGAGCGGCAGGTGATGGTGCTGTGCAACGGGGCGCGCACGCTGGAAGAACTGGTGGGACTGTTTGGAGACACCGTCAAGGAACACGTGGATCGCCTGGAGCGCCGCGGCTTGCTGGCCGGCCAGCTCAAGCACAGCCGGCCCGCTCAACTCAAGGCCGCGCTGGCCGAGCGCCCGCAGATGGCCGATGCCGTGTCCCAGGCCGAAGCGGCCCACCCGCCCGACAGCTTCGTCGCCAGCCGCCTTGACACCCATCACCCGGAGCCACCCGAGCCCGAAGCGCTGCCGCGCATGTCGCTTGAAGAGCTGACCGCGCTGGCCTCGGTGCCGCCGCTCGACCCGGGCGCCGTGGCGCCGGTGCGCGAAGCGCTGGCCGATGCGGTCTCGTCGCCGCCCGCCGATCCCGCTGCGCTTGGCCAGGTGGCCGCGCTGGTCAACAGCATTGACGCCGAGCAGGTCGAAATGCGCTCGCCGCTGGCCGCGCAGGTCTACATGACGCAGGTGCTGAGGGCGCTGGACACCGAGCCGGCCATGCACCTGGTTGAAACGCACGGCGATGTGCGGCACGACGTCGACATCCTGCTCTACCTGGCGCAGGGGCTGGGCTTGACCCATGGCGCGGCGGGCGAAGACGTGGCCTTGCGCGTGGCGATGCGCGTCGGCCGCCTGCTGCCCGAGACCACACTGCCCATGCTGCTCGACTGCACGCTGGATTACGTGCCGCCCGGCTTCAGCGTGCTGCTGTACGAATTCGTGCTTGCCGGCCGGGATACGGCCGCGTAGCGCGCTAGCCTTCAAGCCCGGGCCAGCGCCGCCATTCGCTGCCGGGCGGCGCTTCAATGCGCAGATGCTGGCCCGTCCAGGGGTGCGCCAGTTCCAGCGACAGCGCGTGCAGCCACAGCCGCTGCAGCCCCAACCACTCGGCCAGCGCTCGATTGAGCGGCCCCTTGCCGTGCGTGGCATCGCCAATGATGGGGTGCGCCATGTGCTTGCAGTGGCGGCGCAACTGGTGGCGCCGGCCGGTCTCGGGCCTCAATTCCAACAGCGCGCAGCGCGTTTCGGCGAACGGGCCGTAGGCCAGCGGCAGGCTCAGGCGCGCCAAGGTGCGAAAGCGCGTGCGCGCCGCTTGCGCGACCAGCGGCCCGCGCGCGTCGTCGTCCAGGCGCGTCAGCGGGTGATCGATCAGGCCCGCATCCGCCGGACAGCCTCGCACCATGGCGCGGTAGGTCTTGGCGATGGCGCCCCCGTTTTCGAAAGCCCGGCCCAGCGCGCGCGCCGTGTCCGCGTCCAGCGCAAACAGCAGCACGCCGCTGGTGCCCTTGTCGAGCCGGTGCGCGGGCCACACCGGGCGGCCGATCTGATCGCGCAGCAGCTGCACGGCAAAGCGCGTTTCATGCGCGTCCAGCCCGCTGCGGTGCACCAGCAGGCCGGCAGGCTTGTCGATGGCGACCAGGTGCGGGTCTTGGTACAAAATCGGCAGCATGCTGTTTCTATTGTCCCCGGCCAAGGCGCTGGATTACGACACGCCGGTGCCGCCCACGGTGCAGCCCACGCCGCCTCTGTTTGCGCGCCAGGCGGCCGAGCTGATCGAGGTGCTGCGCACCCGGTCGCCACAAGAGATTGCCGAACTGATGCACCTGAGCGACGCGCTGGCCACGCTGAACGTGGCGCGCTACGAGGCGTGGCGGCCGCGCTTCACCGCCAAGAATTCGAAGCCGGCCGTGCTGGCCTTCAACGGCGACGTCTATGGCGGCCTGGATGCCCAAAGCCTGACCGCCGCGCAACTCGACTGGGCGCAAGCCCACGTCTGCATCCTGAGCGGCCTGTACGGCGTGCTGCGCCCGCTCGACCGCATGCAGCCCTACCGGCTGGAGATGGGCACGCGCCTCCAGACCGATCACGGCGCCAACCTCTACCAGTTCTGGGGCGATCAGATCGCGCAGTACCTGAACCAGCGGCTGAAGGGCGACAAGGCGCCCACCGTGGTCAACCTGGCGTCGCAGGAATACTTCAAGTCGGTCGACCGCCAGGCGCTGAAAGCGCGCGTTATCGACTGCGTGTTCGAGGACTACAAGGACGGCCAGTACAAGATCATCAGCTTTCTCGCCAAGCGGGCGCGCGGGTTGATGGCGCGCTACGCCGTGCAGCACAAGGTCGCCACGCCCAAAAAGCTCGAAGGCTTCGACCTGGAGGGCTACGCCTTCGCGCCCGCGGCGTCCGAGCCCGACCGCCTTGTTTTCCGCCGCAAGGCTTGAACACACCGTTGCCATGACACAGCGAATCACCCCTGAATTGCGCCAATGGATCGTCGACCAGGCCCAGGCCGGGCACAGCGCCGAATCGGTGCTGCAATCGATGAAGACCTCGGGCTGGGACGAGGACGTCGCCATCGACGCCATGGAAACCACCTTGCGCGGCCACCTGAACGAGCAGGCCGTGGCGCAAGGCCTGCCGCCGTCGTCGAAGGTGCCCGAGCCCGACATCGCCGATTCGCCGCTGTACCTGGATGCCGGCGACCGCCGCGTGGCGGTGCTGAGCGTGATGGCCGCGCCGCGCGTCATCGTGTTCGGCGGCCTGCTGTCCGACGAAGAGTGCGATGCGCTGATCGGAGCGGCCAAGCCGCGCATGAGCCGCTCGCTCACCGTCGCCACCAAGACCGGCGGCGAAGAGGTCAACGACGACCGAACCAGCCAGGGCATGTTCTTTCAGCGTGGCGAGAACGCGCTGGTGAAGACCATCGAGGCGCGCATCGCCCGGTTGGTCAACTGGCCGCTTGAAAACGGCGAAGGCCTGCAAATCCTGCAGTACGTGCCGGGCACCGAATACAAGCCGCACTACGACTACTTCGACCCCGCCGAGCCCGGCACGCCCACCATCCTCAAGCGCGGCGGCCAGCGCGTGGGCACGCTGGTGATGTACCTGAACGAGCCTGAAAAAGGCGGCGGCACCACCTTTCCCAACGTGTTTTTCGAAGTCGCGCCCAAGCGCGGCAACGCGGTGTTCTTCAGCTACGAGCGACCGCACCCCAGCACCAAGACCTTGCACGGCGGCGCGCCCGTGGTGGCGGGCGAGAAGTGGATCGCCACCAAGTGGCTGCGCGAAGGCGAGTTTCGTTGAGCGGGCACGTTTTTTTAATGAAATAGGCCCCAAGCGCTTGATGGACAAGCGCAAGCAGCTATGAATATAGAAGCAAACGGCATCTCCATCGAAATCGAAGATTCGGGCGGCAGCGGCCCGGCGGTGCTGCTCATCATGGGCCTGGGCGGGCAGTTGATCCACTGGCCGGCGGACTTCGTGCAAGGGCTGATCGATGCCGGCTACCGCGTGCTGCGCTTCGACAACCGCGACAGCGGCCTGTCGGCGCACTTCACGTCGCGCGGCGCGGTCAACATCCCGTGGATCGCCACGCAAGCATGGCTCGGCCGGCGCCCGCGCGTGCCCTACACGCTGGGCGACATGGGGCGCGACGCGCTCGGCGTGCTGGACGCGCTGGGTATCGAGCGCGCCCACGTGGTCGGCCTCAGCATGGGCGCCATGATCGCCCAGCGCGTGGCGCTGCTGGCGCCCGACCGCGTGCTGAGCCTGACCTCGATCATGGGCAGCAGCGGCGCGCGCGGCCTGCTCAAGCCCAAGCGGGCGGTGCTGCGCGTGGCCGCCGGCAAGCCGCGCACCGGCAGCGACGCGGCGCTGGCGCAGTACTACCTGCGCTTTCTCAAGGCCATTGCCAGCCCCGCCTTTCCGCCCAGCGACGAGCAGTTGCACGCCATGTTTCGCCTCACCAACCAGCGCAGCGCCCCGCAGACCGAGGCCACCTACCGCCAGCTGGCCGCCATCCTGGCCGATGGCGAGCGCGCTGGCCTGCTGGCCCGCATCACGGTGCCGACGCTGGTGGTGCACGGCGCCGACGACCCGTGGGTGCCGCCGGCCTGCGGGCGCGACACCGCCGCGCGCATTGCCGGCGCGCGCCTGGCGCTGATTCCCGACATGGGGCACGACCTGGTGCCGGTCGGCCACCCTGAAATCGTGCGCCGCGTGCTGGGCGTGCTGCTGCCGTTTCTGCCCTCCGCCGCCACGCCCTCCGCATGACCCACCCCGCCACGCCGCTCGATTCGCCCCTGGGCAAGGCCACGCACTACGCCGACCAGTACGACCCGGCGCTGCTGTTTCCCATTCCGCGCGCGCCACAGCGTGAACGCATCGGCATCGCCGGCCAGCCGCGCTTTTTTGGCGCCGACCTGTGGACGGCCTTCGAGCTGTCGTGGCTCAACCTGCGCGGCAAGCCGCAACTGGCCATCGCCCACATCATGGTGCCGTGCGAGAGCACGCACATCGTCGAAAGCAAATCCTTCAAGCTTTACCTGGGCAGCTTCAACGGCACGCGCATCGCTGACGCCGCCGAGGTGCGGCGCCGCATCCAGGTCGATGTGAGCACCGCCGTCTGGCAGGGCGGGCCGGTGCAGGCCTCGGTCGGCGTGCGCCTCATCGCGCCGGAAGACTTCGACCGCGAGGCGGTGCACGAGCTGGACGGCCTCTACCTCGATCGCCTCGACATCGAATGCGAGCCCGTGCCCGGCCCGACGCCCGAGCTGCTGACGGCCGCCTTCGACGAGCAGCCGGTGGAAGAAACACTGACCAGCCGCCTGCTGAAAAGCAATTGCCCCGTCACCGGCCAGCCCGACTGGGGCAGCGTGCAGATCCGCTACGCCGGCCCGCAGATCGACCAGGCGGCGCTGCTGCGCTACATCATCAGTTTTCGCAACCACGACGAGTTTCACGAGCATTGCGTCGAGCGCATGTTCAGCGACCTGTGGGCGCGCTGCAGGCCGAGCAAGCTGTCGGTCTACGCGCGCTACACGCGCCGCGGCGGGCTGGACATCAACCCCTGGCGCACCAGCCACCCCGGCCAGCCGCCGTCACCGGTGCGCACGGCGCGCCAGTAGACTCCTGAATTCGTAGCTGGCCGCGCTTTCCGCACCTGCGCCAGCGGCTGCATTCATTCAAAAAGCCGCATCCGCGCGACAGAATGCGCGTCATGGCGTGGATGTGGCGCCCAAACACCCACGGGCGTTCCGAGTGGCATGGCTTTGCCGTGATAATCCGGCACGGTCGTTCGCTTCGGATTCACTGGTCCCAGGTGCAGACGACATCATCAACCTGTTCGTTGGAAGTATCGCGAGGTCTTGATATCCATGTCCGGCAGTTTCACGTCGCTCCAGCTCGACACCCGTGCGCCCGAACCGCTGTGGCGCCAGCTCTATTCCCAACTTGATGACCTGCTGACGTCCGGCGCCGTGCAGGAAGGCGCCAGCCTGCCGCCCGAGCGCGACCTGGCCGAGGCGCTGGGCGTGAGCCGCTCCACCGTCAAGCGCAGCTATGACCAGTTGCGCCACGACAAGCGCGTGGGCGGCCGCGGCCGTGCCGGCAGCGTGGTGCGTACGCCGCCCGAGCGCGTGCAGCCCACGCTGGGCCAGCTCAAGGGCTTCACGGAGGAAATGCAGGAGCTGGGCAAGTTCGCCACCAGCACGCTGCTGGTGTGCGAGGTGGTGACGGATCGCCGCATGGCGTCGATCTTCCAGCGCCCGTCGCACGCGCGCTTTCTGCACATCGAGCGCATCCGCGAGGCCGACGGCGTGCCCATGACGCGCGAGCTGGCCTGGTACGACCTGACGCTGGCGCCTGCCATGGCCGAATGGGACGGCGGCGGCTCGGCCTACGAGCGGCTGCGCAAGGTGTGCGGCCTGGCGCTGGGCGGCGCCGATCAGTCGATCGAGGCGGTGCTCAGCTCGCCCGGCGAGTCGGCCGCGTTCGACTTCGAGTCGCCACAGCCCTGCCTGCTGTTCAAGCGCATGACGCGCGTGATCACCGGCGCGCTGGTCGAATACGTCGAAGGCACCTTCCGCGGCGATGCCTATGTGTATCGCATCGAGCTGCAGCCCTGACGGGGCCAGCGCGGGCAGCTATTCAAAAGTGAGCTGACGGGCCGCGGCCGGCGGCGCTTGTTCGATCATCGCGGCCAGGCCTTGCGCATCCGGCAGTGCATTGATGACGCCGGTGCGCGCCGCCACATGGGCCCCGCACAGATTGCCCCAGGCCAGCGCCATCGGCAGCGCGCGGCCCTGCAGCACGGCCAGCGCGTAGCCGCTTGAGAAACCATCGCCCGCGCCCAGCGTGTCCACCGCGTCGATGGCGGGCGCTGGCGCGTGCCACATCGACCAGCGCTCGTCATCGAATTCAGCGCCCAGCGCGCCATGCTCGCCCAGCGTGACCACCAGCCGACGCGCCGCCGGCCAGTGCGCGTGAAAGCCCGCCAGCGCCGCCGCCACGGCGCGCGCGGCACCCTGCGGCGTGCCATCCAGCGGCTGCGGCAGCGCCAGCAGATCAACCGCCTCGACCTCGTTGACGATGACGGTGTGCGTGGCGGCGCGCAGCGCCTCGGGCGGCGCTTGCCAGGGCGATGGATTGAGCAGCGTGGGCACGCCACGCGCCTGGGCGATGGCGAAGGCGGCTTCGACCGCAGCCAGCGCGGTCTCGAATTGGCCATAAACCAGGCGCGCCGCCTCGATGGCGCCGCGCGCCGCCTCGGCATGGGCAGCGGTGAGCAGCCGGTTGGCGCCCGGGTGCACCGCAATGCAGTTGCTGCCGTCGGCGCCGATCAGCCCGGCGCCCCAGCCCGACGGGCCGGCCAGCCGGTGCACGTGCGTCGTCGCCAGGCCTTCGCGCGCCAGCAGCGCCAGCAAGGCGTCGCCGGCCGCGTCGTCGCCGCAGCCGATCAGCGTGTCCACCGCCACGCCCAGGCGCTGCAGGCACACGGCCACGTTCAACCCCTTGCCGCCCGGTTCGATCTGCAGGTGGTGCGCCTCCAGCGTTTCGCCGGCCTGCGGCAGGCGCGCCACGTGCCAGCAGCAGGCTTGCACGAAATTGCCCAGCACAAAGGCGCGGGGGAGGGGCGGCGTGGTCACGACAATCGGGTTCAATCGGGGTCTTGCGCTGAGCATGACAGCTTGCCGCGAAAATCAAAACCCCACGAGATTGAGGAAAGCAAATGAACGCGCTGGATTTGCTGGGCCTGGTGGCCACCTGTTTCACCACGTCCTCCTTCGTACCCCAGGTCTGGCGCACCTGGAAGACGCGCGACGTGTCCGGCATCTCCCTGCCCACCTACGTGATCATCACCATCGGGCTGGCGCTGTGGCTGGTCTACGGCTGGCTGCGCGGCGACATGCCGCTGATGGTGGCCAACGCGGTGATGGTGGTGCTGACCGGGGCCATCACGGTAATGAAACTGCGCTTTGAGCAGCGGGCGGCCTGACGCTTGTTTCTCGCCGCCATGCCGTAGATTCGATGACGAAATGACTTCGCTGCGCTTCTATGACGAAATGACCAAGTGTGGGTCATGGCGCGCAGCGCTGTCATGGATGGCCGCAGGCCGAGGTCATGCGCCGCAGGCGCGGTCATAAAAAGATAGCTGCTGGCGCTTGCCTGACAAGCGCCAGCGGCCTATTCGGCACCAAAACCCTTCAATTCGGCCAGCGACGGAAACTGCGCTTCACGCTGCGTCTTCATCGCCGTCACCGCCTCGCGCACGTGCGCGTTGCTCCAGATCGCGCCCTGTACCCAACCCATCTGGCGCAGCGCATCGTCCACGGAATGGTCGCGCGCGTAGTGGATCACCTGCTTGGTGCCCCAGATGGCGACCGGCGGCTTGGCGACGATCTCCTTGGCGCATTGCATCGCCGCGGCCAGGCAGGCTTCGGGCGTGTCGAACACCTCGTTGACCAGCCCGTAGTCGCGCGCCTTGGCGGCCGGCAGGCGGCGGCCGGTGTAGGCCAGTTCCTTGACCACCGCCAGCGGCACCAGCTTGGGCAAGCGCTGCAGCGTGCCGACGTCGGCCACCATGCCGATGTTGATTTCCTGAATGACGAAGAACGCGTCGTGCGTGGCGTAGCGCACGCACATGGCCGTGACCAGATCCACCGCGCCGCCCACGCAGCCGCCCTGGATGGCCGCGATGACGGGGATGCGCAGCGTTTCCAGCCTGGTGAAGGTGGCCTGCAGCCCGCCCAGCAGGTCGGCGATGGCGGCGCGGCCTTCGGGCGTGGCGTCGTCCATGCTGATCGCGCCGCCAAACACGTCGAGCGCCATGCCGGCCGAGAAATGCTTGCCGGTGCTGGAGACCACCAGCACGCGCGCCTCGCCGCTCTGATTGAGGCGGGTCAGCACCTGATCCAGCTCGCGCCAGAAGGTCGGGCCCATGGTGTTCATCGCTTCGGGCCGGCTCAGCACCAGGTGCGCGATGTGGTCGGTGACGCTGAGTTGAAAGCAGGTGAGGGCGGCGGTGTTCATGGCGTCACTGTAGTGCAGCGCGCCCTTGAAACATCGTCTCGCGCGCGACGGGTGTGACTCGCGCGGGTGGGAGCGGGCTTGCCCGCGATGGACGGTTGGTCATCGTGGGAGGCCGATCGCGGCCAAGGTCGCTCCCACAGGCGTGCAGCGCACTGATTGCCAGTTCATTATCAAAAAAGATAGCTGCTCGCGCTTATTGGAACAGCGGCAGCGCCTGATTTGGTTCTGAATGACCGACACGGGCCAAGTCAGACTGCCTCACCAGCGACCCCACGCGCACACCCAGCAGCCGCAGCCGGCGATCCAGCGGCACGCGCTTCAGGCACTGGCCCGCCACCTGGCGGATGCGCTGTGCGTCGGCCGTGTGCTCGGCCACCGTCTGGTCGCGCGTGGCGATCTTGAAATCGTCAAAGCGCAGCTTGATGCCGATGGTCTTGCCGACGTAGCCTTTGCGTTGCAAATCGCCCGCCACCTGCTGGCACAGCGTGGTGAAGATGGCGCTCAAAGTCGCCTTGTCGCGCACCGCGTGCAGATCGCGCTCGAAGGTGGTTTCGCGGCTCATGCTGACGGGTTCGCTCTCGGTCACGACCGGGCGCTCGTCGCGGCCCCAGGCCATGTCGTGCAGCCAGGCGCCGTAGGCTTTGCCGAAGTGCGCGATCAGCCAGGCCCGCTCGCGCGCCGCCAGCTCGCCGATGGTGTGGATGCCGTGGCCTTGCAACTTGGCGTCCGCCTTGGGGCCGACGCCGTTGACCTTGCGGCAGGGCAGCGGCCAGATCAGGCGCTCAAGGTCGTGCTCGAACACGATGCTGATGCCGTTCGGCTTGTTGAACTCGCTCGCCATCTTGGCGATCAGCTTGTTGGGCGCCACGCCGATCGAGCAGGTCAGCCCCGTGGCGTCGGCAATGCTTTTCTGGATCAGCCGCGCCAGCACGCGCCCGCCCTCGCGCTGGCCGCCGGGCACTTCGGTGAAGTCGATGTACACCTCGTCCACGCCACGGTCTTCCATCACCGGCGCGATGTCGCGGATGACCTGCTTGAAGGCGCGCGAATATTTGCGGTACTGGTCGAAATCGACCGGCAGCAAGATGGCCTGCGGGCAGAGTTTCGCGGCCTTCATCAAGCCCATGGCCGAGCCGATGCCGAACGGCCGCGCCGCGTAGGTGGCGGTGGTGATGACGCCGCGGCCGACGTAGTCGCGCAGCAGGGGGAAGAAGTCGACCGGGATGTCGGCCAGGTCGGCGCTGGTCCAGTGGCGCTCGGGCCGCTCGGCGTTCAGGCGCCCGATCAGGTCATCCTCCTTGCGCCGCCCACCGCCGATCACCATCGGCAGCCCCTTCAACTGCGGGTAGCGCAGCCACTCGACCGACGCGTAGAACGCGTCCATGTCGAGGTGGGCGATGCGGCGCATGGACGGAACTTCGCGGTGCAGTCAGCGCGCCGTGAAGGGGTTGAGGGCCTCCATGCCCAGCGCCTTGAAGTCGGCCACATTGCGGCTCACCACTGTCAGGCCATGCACGCGCGCCGTGGCGGCGATCATGGCGTCTTCGTACAGCGTGTCCGAGCGGCGGTGCATGAGTCGTGCCCATTCGCGAAACGCCGCCGCGTCCAGCGGCAGCACGTTGTAGGCAGCGGCGACTTGATCGAGCCAGGCTTCAATCTCGCTCGCCTTGTCGGTGTCCTGTTCGCGTGTCAATTCGATGCCGGCCTGGATCTCGCCCAGGGTGACGGCTGAGATGAACAGTTGCGCGTCGTCTACGGCTTGCAGCCAGGCCAGCACGGCGCCATGGGGGCGCGGCCGGCGCAACTCGGACACGACGTTGGTGTCGAGCAGATACATCAGTCCGGTACCGCCACCGGGCGCCGCCGTGCCTTGCCGCGCGCGGGCAGCACCAGGTCGGCGCGGGCCTCGTCGGTCAACAGCAACTCCTTCAACGACGGCCGCGCGGCGCGCTGCAGGCGCCGCCATTCGTGCATGGGCACCAGCACTGCGGCTTCGGCACCACGCCGCGTGACCAGCTGCGGCCCGTCCGACAGGCAGGCATCCAGGAACTCGCTGAAGCGCGCTTTCGCATCTTGCACAGGCCAAGCGTGCATGTCGATCTCCGATCAAACCAGTTAGATGACTAGTTTAATCAAGTCAAGATCGGCCGTCAATGAGCGCTCAAGTCGCCGGCAACACCGTCCCCACACACTCCCCAAACCCGATGCGCGCGGCGCCGGGTTTTTCGCACCAACCACGCAGGATGACGGTGTCGCCATCTTCCAGCCAGGTGCGGCTTTCACCGTTCGGCAACTGGATCGGGTTCTTGCCGCCGGTGGTCAGTTCGATCAGCGCGCAGGCTTGGTCGAGCGTGGGGCCGCTCAGGGTGCCGGTGCCCAGCAGGTCGCCGGGTTGCAGGTTGCAGCCGTTCACGGTGTGGTGCGCCACCATTTGCGCGGCCGTCCAGTAGGCGTGGCGGTAGTTGGTCTGCGTGAAGCGGGCCGGCGCTGCTTTGGCGTCGCGCATCTTGGGTGTTTCAATCAGGGCTTCGAGATGGATGTCGAGTCCGCCCTGCGCGCTGTTGTCAGCGCTCGACAGATAGGGCAGCGGCTGCGGGTCCTCGGCCGGATGGCTGAAGGGCGCGCGGAAGGGCGCCAGCGCTTCCATCGTCACGATCCACGGCGAAATCGTCGAGGCGAAATTCTTGGACAAGAAGGGGCCGAGCGGCTGGTATTCCCACGGCTGGATGTCGCGCGCCGACCAGTCGTTGAACAGCACCAGGCCGAAGATGTGGTCCTCCGCCTCGGTCATCGGCACCGGCTCGCCCAGCGCGTTGGCCCGGCCGATGAACACGCCCATTTCCAGCTCGATGTCCATGCGCGCGCTGGGCTTGAGCACCGGCGCGTCGGCGTCGGGCGGCTTGACCTGGCCCTTGGGGCGCTTGAAGGATTGGCCCGAGATGCCGATGCTCGACGAGCGGCCGTGGTAGCCGATCGGCACCCACTTGTAGTTGGGCAGTAGCGGGTTGTCGGGCCGAAACTGCTTGCCGATGTTGGTGGCGTGGTGCACCGAGGTGTAGAAGTCGGTGTAGTCGCCGATGCGGGCCGGCAGCGCGTATTCGGCCTGCGCTTGCGGCACCAGGCAGGCTTGCAGCGCCGCTTCTTGCAATGAACCCGCTTGCAATTCTTTTGATAGCTGCTTGCGCAGGTGGGACAAGCGCTGGGGGCCTAAACCCATCAAATGATTGAGCGTGGGCTCGGTCGCCGCCTGCGCCGCCTCCAGCGCGTCGCCGGTGAACACGCCAGCCTTGACGGCAGCGGCCATGTCCACGATCTGATCGCCAATCGCCACGCCGCCGCGAAAAGCCTCGTTGCTGCCTTGGCGGCGGAAGATGGCGAAGGGCAGGTTCTGAATCGGGAAATCCGTCTGGCCGTCGTTGGCGGAGGCGACCCAGCTTTGCAGTTGGGGGTCGTGCGTTTCGTTCAGTGCGTGCATGCGTTTTCTCGTCAGGATTCCATGAGAAAAGCCGCCTGACGAAGCGGCCAGACCGGATTCGTCATAGGGCTTCAAGGGAAGTTTGTGGGAGCGGGCTTGCCCGCGACCAGGCGCCACGGGCGGCGATGCGCTGAATTGCGGCCAAGGCCGCTCTCACAGCGCCTTGCCGGGCTTACTTCACCTTGCCCGACCCGTCGTGCATCCAGCGCGCATGCTCGGGCGCTTTTTTTGTGCGATCCCACTCGTTCAGCATATCCCACTTGACCTCGTCCAGCGCCTTGTCCATCGCGGGCGTCGAGGTGTTGGCCGCCAGTTCCAGCCGGTGGCCGGAGGGATCGCGGAAGTAGATCGACTTGAAGATGGTGTGGTCGGTGGGGCCCAGCACGTCGATGCCGTCGGCTTCCATCTTGGCCTTGACCTTCATCATGGTGTCGACCGAATCGACCTTGAGCGCCAAGTGCTGCGTCCAGGCCGGCGTGTTGGCGTCGGCGGGCGAGAGCATCTCGGCCTTGGTCGGCAGCTCGAAAAAGGCGAGCACATTGCCGTTGCCGGCATCCAGGAAGATGTGCATGTACGGATCGGGTTCCTTGGTGGAAGGCACCTCGTTCTCGGCAATCGCCAGAATGAAGTTCATGTCGAGGTACTTCTGGTACCACTCGACGGTTTGCTTGGCGTTCTTGCAACGGTAGGCGACGTGGTGAATGCGGTCGATGATGGGCATGGCTTGTCTCCGTGTTGGGGTGGACGTATTATCCGATGAATTGGTTGCGCGCGCAACCAATTGCCTGAAAAAGGAAGCCCGATGCCCCACACCCCAGTCCGCAGCAAGCGCTCGGCCACGCCGCTGGCCGAGTCTTTCACGCACCGGCTGCACACGCTGCAAAAGCTGACCGACAAGGTGACGCAGGATGCCTACCTGGCCGCCACCGGCCTGCCGCTGGGCGAAGGGCGCTGCCTGACCGCGGTGGGCGCGTTTGCGCCGCTGTCGGTCAAGGACCTGGCGCGGCGCGCCAACGTGGACAAGGCGCAGGCCAGCCGCGCCGCGCAAGCGCTGGTGGACAAGGGTCTGGTCGAAAAATCCGCCAGCAGCGCCGACGCGCGCGGCGTCGAGTTGCGCTTCACGCCCGAGGGGCAGCGCCTGTGGCAGCGCCTGATGACGGTGGTGGAAGAGCGCAACCAGCAGATCGTCGGCTGCCTCACGGCCACCGAGCGCGCGCAGTTCGACCGCATCCTGACGCGGCTGGTCGAGCACGCGCGCGCTGTTGCTGACGAAAAAAGCTGATCGCGCAAGCGGGGCAAGCGCGAGCAGCTATCAATTGAATAGTTGCGTCATGACCGGCATTGCACACATCGGCAATCCCTGAGATAATGCGCAGTTCCCGTGGCAAGAGTTTTTCTCAAGCCGCGAGAGTAAACAGCCGCATCTTCCTTCTTGCATGCGGCCACCGCGACGGGCCATTCAACAGCTCTCGCCCAGTGGCCTTGATCTTCAGCACGGTTTGGTTTTACAGCCAGCCCTGCTTTTCCCGGATGTTTGGGCCGTGTTCACCACGGCATGTGAAACGTTCGCGCAGTCAGATGGTGGGTGTCGATTCATGAAACCCGGGCGTCCTTCATGGGCGCCCCATCTGACGCGTCGTGCCCCACGCCATGGACAAGGCGTTGGCGTTGCGCGCAGGGAAACACGAGAGATCTGATGGCCTCCTTTGAGGAAAATACGCCGTTCGCGCTTGAACCACAAGCGCCGGCAGCTACTGAAACCGTAGCAATCAACAACCCGTTTGCCGCGCTGGGCTTGGCCCCTGAGTTGCAGGCGGCCGTGGCCGATCTGGGCTTTACCGAGCCCACCGCCGTGCAGCAACGCACCATTCCGCTGGCGCTGGCCGCGCCCGAAGGCGACTTCAACGACCTGATGGTCAGCAGCCAGACCGGCAGCGGCAAGACCGCGGCCTTCCTGCTGCCCGTTCTGCACACGCTGCTGGGCATGCAGGGCGAAGCGGCCGCACGCGAAAAAGCCGCGTGGGATGCCAAGGTTGCCGCCGCGCTGGCCGCGGGCGAGCCGGCGCCCAAGCGCCCGCGCCGCAAGAACCCGCTGGAATCGCGCCACTTCAAGCCCGCCGTGCCCGGCGCTTTGGTGCTGTGCCCCACGCGCGAGCTGGCCCAGCAGGTGGCGGCCGACGCCATCGACCTGGTCAAGCACTGCCGCGGCCTGCGCATTGCCACCGTGGTCGGCGGCATGCCGTACCAGATGCAGATTGCCAAGCTGCAAAACGCCAATCTGGTGGTGGCCACGCCGGGCCGCTTGCTCGACTTGGCCAGCGGCGGGCAGATCAAGCTGGATCAGGTGCGCTTTCTCGTCATGGACGAGGCCGACCGCATGCTCGACTTGGGCTTTGCCGACGCCCTGGCCGAAATCCACCAGCTCACGGCCCAGCGCCAGCAAACCATGATGTTCAGCGCCACCTTTGCGCCGCGCATCCAGCAACTGGCCCTGCGCGTGATGCACGAAGGCGGCACGCGCGTGCAAAGGGTGCAGATCGACAGCCCGCAAGAGCGCCACGCCAACATCAAGCAAGAGCTGTACTGGGCCGACAGCCCCGAGCACAAGCGCCGCCTGCTCGACCACTGGCTGCGCGACCCGAGCATCGACCAGGCCATCGTGTTTGCCTGCACGCAGGTGGAATGCGAGCAGTTGTCTGTAGAACTCCAGCAAACCGGCTTTGCCGCCGTGTCGTTGCATGGTGCCCTGAGCCAGGCGGTGCGCAACCGGCGCCTGGGCGCGCTGCGCGATGGCCGGGTGCAGATTCTGGTCGCCACCGACGTCGCCGCGCGCGGCATCGACGTGCCCACCATCACGCACGTGATCAACTTCGGCCTGCCGATGAAGGCCGAGGACTACACGCACCGCATCGGCCGCACCGGCCGAGCCGGGCGCGATGGTCTGGCCTTGACGCTCGCCGAAATCCGCGACCGGCGCCGTCTGGCCGACATCGAGGCGTACACGCAGCAGCACTTCCGCCCGCTCGTCATCGACGGGCTGGAGCCGACCAAACAGTTCCCGCCGGTCACCGGGCCGAAGGAATTCGGCCGTGGCGGCAAGCCGGGCGGCCGTGGTCCGCGCGGCGGTGGCGGTGGTCGTGAGGGCTTTGGCGCCCCGCGTCGCGGCAACGCGCGCGGCCCGCGCCAGATCGAAGGTAAATTGGGTTTCGGCCGGCGCGAATCCAGCGGCGGCAGCTATCAAAAAGAGAATTTTGGCGGCTTCGACGGGGCCCCTCGGCGGGCCTCGGCGGGCGGTTTTGCCGGCAAGCCGGCGGCCAGCTACAGCAAGCCTGGCGCTGCGCTGCGCACGGTCAAGGCCAAGCCTTATTCGCCGCCCAAGGGCCGCGCACGCTGATCGCGCCGCGCGCGCCAAGTGAAGGCCGCACGCCCGCTGGGCGCTGCGGCCTTTTTTTTGGTGCGATCAGCGGGCCAGCACCCGCCCTGGATTCATGATCCCCTGTGGATCGAGCGCACCCTTGATGGCGCGCATCATCTGCATCGCCACAGGCGACTTGTAGTGCGGCAGCTTGGCCGCTTTCAGGCTGCCGATGCCGTGCTCGGCGCTGATCGAGCCGCCGTGGCGGACGACTGAATCGAACACCAGCGTGTTGATGCCATCTTCCTGCTCGCGCAAGAACGCCGCCGCATTCACGCCTTCCGGCGCCTGCACGTTGTAGTGCAGGTTGCCATCGCCCAGATGACCGAAATCGACCAGGCGCACGCCGGGGATGGCGCGCGCCAGCAGCGCATCGGTCTCGGACACGAAGGCGGGGATGCGCGACACGGGCACGCTGATGTCGTGCTTGATGTTCAGCCCTTCCTCAGCCTGCGCCAGCGGAATGCTTTCGCGGATGTGCCACAGCGCCTTGGCCTGGCTGAGGCTTTCGGCCACCACGGCGTCGGTCGCGCAGCCGGCTTCGAGCGCGGCTTCGAGCAGGCGCTCGAACTGCTCGCGCGCGTGGGTTTCGCTTTCGTGGTCCGAGTTTTCCAGCAGCACGCACCACGGCGCGTCTTGCCACAGCGGCACGCGTTGCTGCGGGAAGTGCTTGGCGACCAGACTCAGAGCAAACTGGTTCATCACCTCGAAGCCCGTCAGCCCGGCGCTCAAGAATCGTTGCGCCAGGCCCAGCAGATCGACCGCCGCCTGCATCGACGGCACCGCGGCCCAGGCCGTGAGCCGCGCGGCGGGCAGTGGGTACAGCTTCATCGTCGCCGCGGTGATGACGCCCAGCGTGCCTTCGCTGCCGATGAACAGATCGCGCAGGTCGTAACCGGTGTTGTCCTTGCGCAGGCCGCTCTGGCCGTTCCAGATGTCGCCGTTCGCGGTCACCACTTCCAGCCCCAGGCACAGCTCGCGCGCATTGCCGTAGCGCAGCACCTGCGTGCCGCCGGCGTTGGTGGCCAGGTTGCCGCCGATGGTGCAACTGCCTTCGGCGGCCAGGCTCAAGGGGAAGAGAAAGCCCGCATCCTGCGCCGCGCCTTGCAGGTTCTGCAGGATGCAGCCGGCTTCGACGGTGAGGGTCAGGTTGGCAGCGTCGATGACGCGCACGGCGTCCATGCGGCGCAGGCTCAGCAGCACCTGCGTGCCGCTGGCATCGGGCACCGAGCCGACCGCCAGCCCCGTGTTGCCGCCCTGCGGCACGATGGCGGCGCCGTGCGCGGCGCAGGCGCGCACCACGGCGGCGACCTCGTCGGTGGTGCCCGGCCGCACCACGGCCAGTGCGCGGCCGCGTTCGCGCTGGCGCCAGTCCTGCTCGTAGGCGATCAGCTCGCCATCGGTCAACACATGGGCCGCGCCCACGGCTTGGCGCAAGGCGTCGAGGAGGGCGATGGGTGGGTTCATGACAAGCTGCTTACTATCAATAAAATAGCTGACAGCGCACGATGGGCGAGCGCTGGCGGCCTGAAAGCCATTGAATTCATGGGCTGGCTGCCGCTCGCTGCGCGCTGCGCTGGCGCAGCCGCACATGGAGCGTGCAGGCGGCAAACAAGACCAGGCACAGCGCAATCTGCAGCAGCGCCAAGTGGTTGCCGGGTGGCCGGTCGCCGCTGGCGCGCACCACGCCTTCGACGAAGTACAGCCACACGAACAGCGCCACCCAGCGGTAGGTGTACATGCGGTTTTTCAGCAGGCCCGGCAGCGGCAGCAGCAGCGGCAGCACCTTGATAGCCAGCCACGAGCCGCCCGGCCGCAGCGGCGCCAGCCACAGCTCCCACGCCAGGCCGAGCGCGATCAGCGCCAGCAGGCTGCACACGGCCACGGCGCGGGTGGCCTGAACGGCGGCGGAAGGCGTGGCGGCGGGTGGTGTCGGCATGGGCGATGGCATCATAGCGAGCATGAAACTGAGCGGACTGCCAGCGCGCGCCAAGACTTTCGTCACCGACGTGACCGACTTTCCCGTGCTGCCCACGGCGGCCACGCTGTGGGAGCGCTTTCAGCAAGACCGCCTGGGGCTGACGGCCAGCTCGCTCACCTTCACCACCACGCTGGCGTTGGTGCCTTTCTTCGCCGTGGTGCTGGCGATCTTCACCGCCTTCCCCATCTTCGGGCAGCTCAAGGGCGCACTGGAGCAGTGGCTGATCGAAAGCCTGATTCCCACCAGCATCGCGCGCAACGTGCTCGACTACCTGACGCAGTTCGCCACCAAGGCCAACGAGTTGGGCACCGTGGGCCTGCTGGCGCTGCTGTTCACCGCGCTGTCGCTGGTGCTGACCATCGACCACACGCTGAACGACATCTGGCGCGTCAGCGTCAAGCGCCCGCTCGGCCAGCGCATCCTGGTCTACTGGGCCGCGCTCACGCTGGGGCCGCTGGTGATGGGCGCCAGCCTGGCCATCACGTCGTACGTGCTCACTGCCTCGCGCGGTTGGCTGCCCGACCTGGCCGACGGCGTCAACCTGGCGCTGGACACGGTGCAGTTCGTGCTGATGATGCTGGGGCTGACGCTGCTGTACCGCTTTGTGCCCAACACGCCGGTGAAGTGGAAGCACGCGCTGGCCGGCGGCCTGTTCGTGGCCGTGTGCCTGGCGCTGGCCAAGCAGATGCTGGGCTGGTACCTGTCGCGCATCCCCACCTATTCGATGATTTACGGCGCCTTTGCCACGGTGCCGATTTTGCT
>JAGOVZ010000119.1 GCA_018060485.1 Ottowia sp.
CAGTGCCTGAACTGGCACGCAGAGGGGGTGGCATGAGCGCCATGTCCCCCTGGCGCCTGTCCGTTGCGCCGATGCTCGATTGGAGTGACAAGCACGGCCGCTACCTGCACCGGCTGATCACGAAAAAGACGCGCCTGTACACCGAGATGGTCACCACCGGCGGCTTGCTGCACGGCGGCGAGCGGCGGCACTTGCGTTATGACGAGGTCGAGCATCCACTCGCCCTGCAACTGGGCGGCAGCGAGCCGGCCGATCTGGCGCGTTGCGCGCAGATTGGCGCGCGCTGGGGCTACGACGAGATCAACCTGAACTGCGGCTGCCCGAGCGAGCGGGTGCAACGCGGCGCGTTTGGCGCCTGCCTGATGGCCGAGCCGCAACTCGTGGCCGATGGCGTCAAGGCGATGGTCGATGCGGTCGACGTGCCGGTGACCGTGAAGCACCGCATCGGCATCGACAAGGAAGAGAGCTACGCCTTCGTGCGCGACTTCGTCGGCACAGTGGCCGACGCGGGTTGCCGCGTGTTCATCGTGCACGCGCGCAATGCGTGGCTCAAGGGCTTGAGCCCCAAAGAGAACCGCGAAATCCCGCCGCTGCGCTACGAACTGGTCTACCAGCTCAAGCGCGACTTTCCGCACCTGACCATCGTGCTGAATGGCGGCGTGACGACCGACGAGCAGATCGCCGAGCACCTGCGGCACGTTGATGGCGTGATGCTGGGCCGTGAGGCCTATCACCACCCGTGGATGATGAGCGGGTGGGACGCGCGTTTCCTGGGCGGTGCGCCCAACCCCATCACACCGGATGAGGTCGAGGCGGCCATGGTCGCCTACATGCAGCGCGAACTGGTTGAAGACGGCACGCCCTGGTCGGCCATTGCGCGCCACATGCTTGGCCTGCACCACGGCCGTCGTGGCGCGCGCCTGTGGCGCCAGGTGTGGAGCGACCACAAGCTCAAGCCCTTGCCGGCGGCCGAGGTGGCGGCGTTGGCGCGCGCGCATCTGGCGTCGGCGGCCGTGGCTGTGGCGTAAGCGTCGAGCCGGTTTGGAAGCGTTCGTTCAGGACGTTTCAGGCGCACAGCGCAAGTCTGGCCTCATTCTTTGCTATTTGCGCGATAGCGAACGAAGGCCGCGCCTGCGTGAGCAGACGCGCGCGCCAGCGCACGCGCGACTTCAGCGCCGCAGTCGCCGCGCGCCCAGCCACCCGAGGCTCAGTACAGCGCCCAGCAAGGCCAGTGGCGCATTGATCGGCACCGCAGCCGGCGCCACGCCGCCGGGCGTGGCAGAAGCCGTGACGCGCAGGTTGTCGAACGCCATGTAGGTGTTGCCGCCGGCGATGTGGGCCACCATGCCGACCTGGCTGCCTGCGGGGCAGGTCGACAGCGGCACCGTCACCCGCTGTGTCTGCCAGTAGAAGGCTTAAATCGCTTTGGGGTTGGTGGCCTGATTGGGCGGCGGCTGCACAGTGAACGGGCTCGTCTGCAGGGCCGTTGGAGGGGCAACCCCGGACACATTGGCTGGGGCACCGCCGCCCGCATCGGTGATGGCCATCGTCTGGCCCGCCGGTACGCAGAAGAAGCGCAGCACCACATCCTGCGCGGCGGTGGGGTCAAACTGCTTCTGCGCCAACAACTGCACCATGGCCCAGTCGATGCTGACGTTCAAGAAGGGCTGACCTTTCGGATCGAAGGTGGTGGCCCAAGACTCGACCCAGTTGTGGTCGTTGTGACGCACGAAGCCGCCGGTGAACCTGCCCGCCGTGCCTGCCGGGTCATAGTAGGGTCCGCCGACGAACGGCTGTGCCACGCAGAGGCGGTCGGCCGTGTTCACTTGCTGGAAAGTGGCCGGTGGAACGCCGGTGCCGTTGTAGCTGGTGGTGAAGCCGCTGCTTTGAAAGCTGCTGGCGTCGCAGCTCGTGACGTTGGGGCTTTCAAAGTCGTTCTCATAGACCGGCACCACCTGTGCGTGTGCGCCAGCGCCCGCGGCGGCAATGAGCGCCGCCAAGAAATGCCCGCAACGTCGATTCATGCGTTTCTCCCTGACCTGTTCACATGATTCTAGAACATTCTAGGCAGTCTTCGGCAGCAGCCAAGTCGGCTGCCTTCCGCTGCAAAAGCCGCCGCTTTCCTACACCCGCGGGCGTGGGGTGCTAGAACAATCGAAGCTGAATTCATCCCAAACCACAGCCTGCGAAAGACACGCCATGAACACCTTCACCGCCGACCCCAGCCACTTCACCATGGGTGGCGCCTATTACCCGAGCGGCCACGTGTTCGCCATGTTCACCGATGAGGCAGCGGCACAGGCTGCGGCGGCGCAAATTGCGGCGGTGGCGGGCGTGGGGGCCATCACGCTGGCCACGCCGGCCGCCATCCAGCAGGCGTTTGCCCAGCGCGCGGCCGATGTGGGTGCCGGCGCGCCGTCGGTCGGGCGCGAGGACCAGTTCATGCTGCGTTTCGTTGAACTGGCGCAGGCCGGAAAGGCGGGTTTGCTGATCGAGTTGGCCGACGCGGAGGTCGAGGCCATCAGCACCATCCTGAACGCCAGTGGCGCGCTGCTGGCGTATTGCTATCGCAAACTGGTGATCGAGGAACTGGTCGACGCCAGCCCGCGCGCCGAAGCCGCCGCAGCCGGGAAGCTGTAAAAGCAGGCGCTGGCCGCATCGCCCCACGCTGGCGCGCGCGGCCATCCTACAGCCTCATCTGCTCGCCACTCCTGCCCTGAAAGCATGCGCTGCCGTCGGCGGCGCGGGCATCGCGCTTTCTCGAAGGGGACCAGACATGAGCAGCACCGACAAGGATCTCAATCTCGACCCCATCACCGGCGCGCCGGGCGCGCACCCGGTGGGCACCGGCGTGGGCGCGGCGGCAGGCGGCGCCACGGGCGCGGCCGTCGGCTCGGTGGCCGGGCCCATCGGCACCGCCGTCGGAGCGGTGATTGGCGCTGTGGTCGGCGGGTTGGCCGGCAAGTCGGTGGACGAAACGGTTGACCCGACCGCCGAGGAAGCCTTCTGGCGCGAGAGCTACACGCGCGAGCCCTACTACCGCGACGGCCACACCCACGACGACTGCGCGCCGGCCTACGGCCTCGGCATCGGCAGCCTGGTGGCCGACAAGTACCGCGACCGCAGTTTTGACGACATTGAAGGCTCGCTGGCCGAGGAATGGGACATGTACCGCGGCAATTCGCGCCTCAACTGGACCGAAGCCAGCCCCGCCGCGCGTGCCGCCTGGGCGCGCGCGCAGCGCGATCGCGGCGCGGTGTAAACGCGCTCGGCCTGCGCTCAGCGCGCGGGCCGTTCCGACGCGACGATCCAGCCGCGCAGACGCGGCCAAAGCAGGTTCAGGGCCAGCCCGCCCAGCACCAGCAGTGCGGCGCTGATCTTCCAGCCCGGCAACGGCTCGGCCAGCCACAGGGCCGAGGCGCCCATGCCGAACACCGGCACCAGCAGCGCCAGCGGCGTCACGCTGGCGGCGGGGTGGCGCGCCAGCAGCCAAGCCCAGGCCCCGTAGCCGAACAGCGTGTTGCCGACCGACTGCCACAGCACCGCCGCCCACGTCACCCAATCGGCGGCGACCAAGCCGGCGCGCACGGCGGGCCAACCTTCCAGCGCCAGCGACAGCGCCACCAGCGGCGGCACCGCGAACAGGCTCGACCACACCATGTAGCCCAGCGCATCGACCCGCCCGGCGGCGCGGCTGACGATGTTGCCGCAGGCCCAGGCCAGCGCCGCCAGCAGAATCAGCACCAGCCCGAGCGGCGTGATGGCCGCGCCATCGGTCACCGCGTGCCAGCCGATCAAGGCGATGCCGGCGACCGACAGCGCCATCGCCAGCAGCTGAAACACCCGCACCCGCTCACCCGCCAGCAGCATCGCCATGCCGATGGTGAAGAACACCTGCACCTGCACCACCAGCGACGCCAGGCCGGGCGAGATGAAGCGCGTCATGGCGATGAACAGCAGCCCGAACTGCGCCACGCCGATCAGCAGCCCGTACGCCGCCAGATTGCGCCAGCTGGCCGCCGGCCGGCGAATGAACAGCAGCGCCGGAAACGCCGCCAGCGCAAAGCGCAGCGTGGCCAGCGCCAGCGGCGGCAAATGCGCCAGCGCGTACTTGATGACGACGAAATTGGTGCCCCACACCGCCACCACCGCCAGCCCCAGCAGCATGTGGGACAGGGGCAGCGCGCCGGACGGCGGCTTGGGCAGGGAAGCGTTCATGTGACGGTGGTTTTAAAAGAAATCGGCCTCTCGCGCTTGTCTGGCAAGCGCGAGCAGCTATGGTTTTTGATGACGCGCCTGCGGCGCATGACCTCGGCTGGCGCCTTCGATGACGGCGCTGCGCGCCATGGAGCGTGCGGTCATTTCTTCATCAAAAACCCCGCCAGCGCTTGACCATCAAGCGCGAGCAGCTATGAATTATGAAGCAATCAAGATACTGCATCGTCCAGCACCGGCAGCCCGGGCGCCAACACGCGCACGCGTTCGTCAACGTAATAACCGCCGGCTTCGGTGTAGCGCAGCAGCAGGCGCTGGCACCCCGTGCAGCGGTACAGGTCGCAGCGGTTGTAGGGGTAGAAGTGCGGCGCCACCGGTGCGGCCGGCGAGTCGTAGCGCGTGCCGTGCGGGTGCAGCTCTTCAAAGCTCGGCTCGTGCACGGCCATGTCGCGCAGCGTGCCGATGGCTTGCATCTGCGCGGCGGGCCAGCGCTCTGGCGACAGGCTGACCCAGCCGTCGCAGGCGCCCACGCCGCAGCGGCAAGCGGGCGCGGCGGGCGCATGCGCCTGCAACTGGCGCAGGTCGTCGGCGGTGAGGCGGTTCATGCCGGCATTGTGGGGCCGCGCTACAGTTGGGCGCACCATGTGCTTGCTTGAACGCCGCATCCCGCGCGACCTGCGCCACGCAGGCTTCGCGGACAGCGAGTTGCGTGCGGTGCGCGAATCGCCGCCGATGTGGGCGCAGCTCACGGCCTTTTACCGCGCCGACGGGCGCATCGAACGCGTCGAGGCGGCGTTCTCGGGCGCCACCGGGCAACCTGGCCTGATCCGCTTTTTCAGCCCGCCCGCGCCGGCCGTCTGCACGCACGCCAGCTACGGCGCGCTGGCGCACGAGCTGGGCCATGCGCTGCAATTTCCGCCGCAGTGGCAGCCGCCCGGCGCCTTCGACAGCGCGCCCGCCTATGCCCGCGCGCGCGAGCTGGGCGAGGCGCACGCCTGGCTCAACCAGTACCGGCTGGTGCGCGCCAAGCAGGGCGGCGCGCCCGAGACGCAGCAGCTGCAATTGATCGAGAACGACGCCGACTTTGGCACCCAGCCGGTCGATCTGTTTGCCCGCATCGCCGAGCGCGAAGCGGCCGGCTGGAGCGACGCGCAAATCCTGGGCGAACTGGCCGTGCTCAACGCCAACATGTTTCCCTGCGGCATGGGCGAGGGCAACTTCAAGACCTACGGCCAGTGCAACCGCTGGGACTGGTGGCAGGCCACGCAGGCGCGCCACCCGGCGTTCCGCGATTTTCTGCAGCGCCTGCCGCGCGCGCCCAACGCCAATGACCAGAAGGTGTTGATGAAATTCAACCTGCTGTCGGCACCGGCCAGCGCCGATGCCCACGCCCTGGCGCGCTGGGCCGATGCGCTGGGCGGGTGCGGTCTGCAAGGTGGGCTGGATGCGTTGTACGCGCTCAGCTGCGCGGCCTTGCCTGGGGCCCGGCCGGGCGTGGGCGCGGGCGCGATTCAGTCATCAGAATCTGCATGAAAACGGCCGTTGGCGCTTGTCCATCCAGCGCGAGCAGCTATCAAAAATAGAGTGACATGATGCCGCACCCGCATCGACGCTGTGTCAGGTCTGGCCGACACCCGATGCGGCCCTTGGGCGACAGCGGCGGCGCGCGGGGCGGCGCACAGTCGGCTCATGCCGGCACGCTGGCATGTTCCCCAACATTTCAAGGAGCCGACCATGGCCACCGACCCCAAGAAAACCGCGCCGCCCGAAGAGCCGCCCACCGCCGCGCCCGCCGGCATTCCGTCGCAAGACCCGCGCCTGAAGGCGCAAGAGCCGCTCACGCCGTCTGAACGCGCGTCCGAGGCCAACTCGGTCGTCATGGGTGGCGGCATGATGGCCGGCGCCGCCGCCGGTGCGGCCGCCGGCGCCGCCATTGGCGGGCCGGTCGGCGTCATCGTGGGCGGCACGGCCGGCGCCATCGTCGGTGCGCTGGGCGGCTACGCGGCCGTCAGCGCGGGCGATCCGCAATACGACTACTGGCGCGACAACCACGTTGGCCAGCCGGGCTACGTGGACGGCTACAACTACGAAGACGACTACGCGCCGGCCTACCGCCTGGGCTACCAGGGCCGCGAGCGCTACGCCGGCCGCGCCTGGGACCAGACCGAGGCCGACCTGCAGCGCGACTGGGAAAGCGTCAAGGGCAAGTCGCGCCTGACTTGGGAGCAGGCCCGCGCGGCCACCCGCAACGCTTGGCACCGCGTCGAACAAGCGCTGCCGGGCGATGCGGACGGCGACGGGCGCTGAGCCGCTCGGCCGCGCTCAATACTGCGTGTCCATGAGCTGCGGCGGCACGGCGGCGCGCGCCGCCGCTTCAGCCTCGTCCAGCAGCACGCGCGGCACCGCGCCCACCGCATCGGCCACCACCACACCGATGCCGACGCGCGGCGTGAAGCGTTGCGGCGCCCTGTCTGGCCCCACCAGATCGACCGACTCGCCCACGTAGGCGCGCAGGCGCTGCAGCATGGCCGCGAAGGGCTGCCGGTCGGCCTCCAGCGCCAGCACCACCATGAAGCAGCGCGGGTGGTCGATGCCCACCACGCCGCGAAAGCCCGCCGCGCGCCGGATTCGCGCCGCCATCGCGGCCAGCAGCTGGTATTCGGCGCTGCGGTTTTCGGCGTCCAGCTCGTACAGGTTGTCGAGGTAGATGCACACCACCGCGCACTGCGCCTGGCGCCGCCCGGCGGTCCAGAAAGCGTCTTCCACCTTGCGCAGCAGGTGCGAGCCGGTGGGCAGTTGCGTGGCCGGCTCCACGCCGGGTTCGATGCGCGACAGGCGGCCGAGCCGGCGCAGCTCGCGGTTGCGCACGCTGACCACGGTCGATGTCAGGATGAAGAACGTGAGCGTGAGCACCGCGGTCAGTGCCCACGCGCCCGCGCCCAGATCGTGCCGGCTGAGGCCGAGCGAATACAAGCCGGTGGTCATGGCGGCCAGCACCGTGGTCGCGCCCGCCATGCCGCGCGCCAGCCGGTCGCCCAGCTTGGCGGCGCGAAACGCCGCCGCAAAGCCCGGCAGCACCGCCAGCACGTTGCTGATGGCAGTCAGCAAGAAGACATCGCGAAAGCGCTCGGGCGGCACCAGCAAGCCGGCCAGCGCCAGGCCCAGCGCGACCACCAGCATGACGGCGGCGCTCCAGTTGGTGATGCGGTTCATCACCGGGTCTTGCCGCATGCCGCCGGCCCACTGGCCCAGGTAGTACAGCGTGGTTGACGCCGCCAGCGGGCCCAGGCTGGCGCGCAGCATGCGCAGCACGCGGCTTTCAAGCGCCGGCCACAGCGCTTCGGGCAGGCCGATGATCAAGACCACCGCCGTGCCCATCAGCGCCACGAACACCAGGTTGCGCAGCGCGCCAACGCCGCGACCTTCGGTCAGCCACTCGGCCAGCGCCAGCGCGGTCAGCGCGAGCAGGCCGCCGGCCAGGGCGGCGGCAATGGCGATTTCGTGCACCGATGTCGGCATGCGCGCGATTTTGGGGGTTGCCCGATGCTTTCCCGCCACGATCAGTGC